>JAHFHD010000118.1 GCA_023247075.1 Candidatus Omnitrophota bacterium
TTGGAACAGCACCACTTGCTGACTCAAGCGGACATTATTTTGTGTCAGGAAATGGACATCGGTGTTAAGCGGTCAGGTTATGTGAATGCACCCCTAGAACTTGCAAAAGCGCTGCATATTAATTATGCCTATGCTCCCGCTTATTTAGAAATCGACCCTGCTTATTTGGGAACTGAAAACATTGTGCTTGAATCAGGCACGCAAGATGAGGAGGCGATGGATTTTTACCGGGTGGACAAGGACCGTTACAAAGGACTTTTTGGTTCGGTTGTCTTGAGCCGATATCCAATCAAATCGGTGACTGTTTTCCCACTTCACAATCAGGGTTATGACTGGTATTGGGGCGAGCAAGAAAAAACCACTTTCTTTGAAGAGTCAAGGCGGTTTGGCGCGAAGACTCTCTTTCAATCAGAAGTTCACCGGGAAATGAAAGTGGGAGGCCGCAATTTTATGCGCGTTGATTTAGAAGTCCCCGGTTTGCCGGACAATACCTTAACCATCATCAACATTCATTTAGAAATTAAATGTCTTCCGGTTGCGCGAGCTGCTCAGATTTCTGAAATTTTGGAGTACATCAAAGGAATTCAAAATCCTGTGATTATGGCTGGAGATTTTAATTCTGCACCCGGTGATTTGAGTCCGACTTCTGCGGTGCGCGAAACAGCCCGGACACTGAAGCGGCCGACGACGTGGCTTACGGTTGGAATTAATGCAATTGTGCCGCAATCAATGGCGGTCAATGTGACTCGTGGTATTTCTAATGTGACAAAGAATTTTCAAAACCCAACTGCAAAAAGCATTCCAATTGTGGCACCTAATCCATCTGAAAAGATGTTTAAGGAAATTGAAAATTTCAGATTTGATGATGGCCACGCATTTGATTTTAGAGGGGATGAAAAGCGGGCCGCCGGGCACACGGGGCTCCTTGCCAATGCCAATCAGAGAGATCGAATGGGGTTTAAGACCTCCTTTCAATTGAAGCGCACCATTGCTGAAGTGATTGGAAAATACAGGCTCGACTGGTTTTTTGTGAAGTCGTTCTTAATAGACCCAAGAGATGAAAATGGACCTTACCGATTCGCTCCACATTTTGGAAGGATTTTGGAAGAACTAAACACGTCATTAATTCAACCTGCTTCTGACCATCATCCAGGCATTGTTGATTTGCCATTTGATGAGGTAAAGCTTTAAGAAATTTATTTTCGCATAAATCTATTTCGCTGGTATAATACATCAACACAAATAGGGGTTTGTGCGGACTCATTTGCATCAGCAAATGTTTTTAAGTACCAAAGACAACAGCAAGAACAACCTAAAAGAAGGACAGGAGGGAGTAAAATAATGGTAAGAAAGCCGAATGCAGCATTCATGAAGGCACTGACACCAAGCGCAGCACTTGCAAAAATTGTGGGGTCACAGCCGCTACCAAGAACACAGGTAACCAAGAAGCTTTGGGAGTACATTAAGAAGAATAATCTCCAGGACGTAACAAACAAGCGTAACATCAAAGCAGATGCTAATCTCCAGGCAGTATTTAGCGGGAAAAGTGTCGTTAATATGTTTGAGATGACCAAGCTTGTTAATAAGCATTTGAGTTAAGCAATAAGTCGTTTGATTTTTTTTGAGTAATTTGCCCTGATGAACGGGCAAATTAGAAGAATTAAAAAAGGGAGCCAGTGGTCTTAGGGTTAGGATCACTGGCTCCTTTTTTTTAACTGGGAGGAATTATGGCGCGAGCATTTTTGGGACAGGAACTGGTCTGTTTGGCAAATAATGAAGTGGGACTTTTGGGCCGAATTGTTGTCGCGCTTGCCCAAGAAAATATTTTCATCCTTCATCTACTCGCATACACGGTTGGTGAAACCGGCTATTTGAAACTCATAACCAATTCAAATGATTTACCGAAAGCCAAGAAAGCAATTTCATACTTCATTCCGAGAATTGAAGAAAAAGAAGTCCTGATTGTCGAGTTTGAAAATAAAGTAGGAACACTTGCGACGGTTGCAAAGGTGCTTGGGAATCACAACATTGGGATTCGATGTGTCTATGGAACAAGCGCTGATGGTTTTAAAATTACAGGTGTTTTTTCTACTGAAGATAATCAAAAGGCATGCAATTTGATTAATCAAGAAAAATAACGGAGGCATTTTAGTTTTCTACCTGTATGCTTATTTTCCGGCGGATTTTGTTTTACAGTTTCCTCACTTCTTATTTAATTACGTGCCCGCTTACCGTCTTGTACGCACTCGGTCTGATTTATAAACCAGGCACGGAGTATGGGTTTGTCAAAACTGGACTGATTTACCTTTCCACAGCGCCACCCGGAGCAGCGATTTATTTAAATCAAAGGCATTATGCTCAAGCGGCGCCGGCGATGATTCGGAATCTTATTCCAAACAACTACCGCGTCCGAATTGAAATGCCAGGATACCAAGCGTGGGAACAGACCATTCCGGTTAAGGCCGAGAAAGCTTCAGCGCTTGATTTTGTCCTGCTACTTCCAAAGGAATGGAAGAGCGCAACGCTCACCGAAGGTCCATTTGTTGATTTGAGGGGAATAATTGGTTCAAAAAATATTCTTCTGATGAGCGGAAAGCATTTGAAGGAGTATTTTGTCTATTCCCTTGAGAAAAAGAAAATTTTTGAAGTAAGTCAGACCTCCCTTGCTGACTATGAAGTGGATGATTTGTACAGTGTTCCCGGAAGTTCAGTCGTGATTTTTAAATTGGTTTTAAATGAGAAGGTTTCATACGCTAAATTAGATTTGTCTAATGACCATTTTTTACTTACAGATATTTCATCTGTTCTTGCAAACGGATTCACACATTTGAAATGGAGCAGCCAAAATGCAGACATTCTGTACTGTTGGCATGATGGAATACTGGACAAGCTTGATGTTTCAAGTGGTACAGTTCAAAGCGCATTTGTCAAGGACGTGCAGGGTTACGGTGCAAACAATCATCATCTTTATGTGCTCAAAAAAAATGGGAGCTTGATTAAAACAGATGACAAGGGAAATGACCCGAAGCTGCTTTCACGTGACCATGCGACAAGCGCCGAAATTTTTCAACCGGGCAAATTTTATGACATTTATGCATACCCTCCGGATGTTCTGGTTCTTGTGGGTGAGTCAGGAGACCTTGTAACAAACCGGCTGCCCTACCGAGTGGTAGATTCTCACGTGCGAACTTTTGAGTTTAGTAAAAAATCAAAACGGCTGCTCATTCTACGCGATTCACTTCTCGGAGTTCTCGATTTTTCAGTGCCTGAAACGCTTTCAGATGAGGCGTTTCAAGTTGGGTCAAAACTTTCATGGGTGCTTAAGGAACGTCAAAATATGGCTCAAGCATTTTGGGTGTATGAAGGCTCGCATATTTTGTTTCGGGAAGGAAATAAAATCTTCATTCTGGATTTTGAAACCTATGAAGCTCCGAAAGAGAATTTTGTAGTGGAGGTTAAAAACGGCAGCTCCGTTTATTTTTCAGAAGACTCAGGTCTCCTTTACTATTTAGATGCTTCAAGCGGCAATCTTTTGAGTTTGGAAGTGTTCCCCAAAAAACAGATTTTGAATATTCCATTTCCAGAACGAACAGAACCGATTTTACGTGAGGACAAAAACGAATGACTTTTATGTACTCAGCAAGAAATTTGGGGAAAAAAGACCAAATACTGCAGCGTTTTTTTGAAATCCTTCCGGGAGCCGCCAGTTGGACAATTCTAGTGGGACTCTTTTGGCTTTCAATTTCTAAACCAGTCACCGCTTCTGTTCTTGTCATCGCATTTTTACTGTTCTGGATTTTTCGATTGAGCTACATGACCATTTTCCTTCTTATTTCCTATTTTCGATTGGCAGCTGAGAAAAATACAGACTGGATGCTCCGCGTTAAAAGTTTAAGCGGCACACGAAATGTATTTGCTGATTTGCTAGCTCGAGAGGGTTCGAAAAAATTTAAAGACATCATTTCATCGTGGATTTATGAAAGCGAACTCAAACAATATTTTAATCGTGGTGCTTTGACCCCGTCTTTTGAAAGTCTGATTCATCTAGTCGTCATCCCAATTGCCAAAGAAATATATGAAATCATTGAGCCGGGCATTCAAAGTCTTATTCAAAACACCTTTCCAACGGATCAAATGATTGTCGTATTGGCCGTTGAGGAACGGGCAACGGATGAAGTGAAGCGCAGTGCAAAAGTAGTCCAGGATGCCTTCAGCAAGTTTTTTAAAGATTTTTTGGTTGTGATTCATCCCCATGAAATCTCAGGCGAAGCCATGGTTAAGGGAGCGAATGCAACCTATGCAGCCAGAAAAATGACCAATTATTTTAAGGATTGCCATATTGAACTTGAACGGGTTGTGGTGTCATGTTTTGATGCGGACACTGTTGTGCATCCTAATTATTTCGCGTGTCTCACGTACCACTATTTAATTTCTGAGAATAGAGAGCAGGCAAGTTTTCAGCCGATTCCAGTTTACAACAATAACATTTGGGAGGCGCACGGATTTGCCCGCGTGCTTGAGATGGGCTCCTCATTTTTTCAGTTAATTGAGGCAACCAATCCTGAGAAGCTCGTCACATTTTCAAGTCACAGCATGAGTTTTAAAACCCTAGTTCAAGTTGGTTATTGGTCGGTTGAGATGATTTCGGATGATTCCTCCATTTTTTGGAAGGCGTTTATTCATTTTGACGGAAATTACCGAGTGATTCCGTTACCCGTGACACTTTCAATGGATGTGGTGGATGCAGGGTCGTGGTGGAAAACTGCCTGTAATGTGTACAAGCAGAAAAGAAGGTGGGCCTGGGGCGTTGAAAATTTTCCCATCCTGATGCGTGCATTTCTTAAAAGTTCCCAGATTTCTTTATGGGACAAAATGAAGCATGGAATTAAAATGTTTGAAAGTCACGTGTCATGGGCCACTTGGGCAATTATTCTGGCAGTCATCGGTTGGCTTCCTGCGCTTTATGCGGGACGAGAGTTTTCAGAAACAGTGCTTTATTACAGCGCACCAAGAATTGCTGGGATTATTTTTAGGTTGTCAACAGTTGTGCTTGTGACCACCATCGTTTTAAGTTTGTACATGTTACCGAAAACAAAAGTCCGATTTCCATTTATCAGGCGATGCCTGCTCGCGGCTCAGTGGTGCTTGCTCCCTTGGATTTTTATTTTTTTAGGAGCGCTCCCTGCACTTGATGCTCAAACCAGACTGATGTTTGGTGCGTACATGGAGTTTTGGGTGACAGACAAAAACAAACGTCGGAGCATGAAGGATGAGTCAGTTGCAAAGCTTGAAGAAGGTGCTGGAAAATTTGAGTCTGGCGCTGGAGGAAACTAAAATGAGCCGGGAAACAATTTTAGTAGTTGAAGACGAAAAAAATATTGCCGAGCTTGTTAAATACAACCTTGAAAAAGAAGGGTTTCGGGTTTTGACGTCATCAAAAGGAAATACCGGTCTTGAACAAGCGCAAAAGGAAAAACCAGCACTTGTCATACTTGATTTAATGCTTCCCGAATTGGATGGCCTTGAAATTTGCAAGATTTTAAAGCAAAACTACCAAACGGCCCATATTCCAATCTTGATGCTGACAGCGAAGTGTGAAGAAGTTGACCGGCTTTTGGGATTTGAGTTAGGGGCTGATGATTATGTTTCAAAACCTTTCAGTCCACGCGAACTTGTGGCTCGCGTCAAGGCTGTGCTTCGACGCAAGTCGGACAGGTCAGCCGAAAAAGTATTTCGTATTGGTTCTCTTGAATTGGACACAGCAAAACACGTAGTTTTGCTTAAGGGAAAACCAATTGAGTTGACCACAAAAGAATACGACCTTTTGAATGCACTTCTTGATGCTGATGGTCGTGCATTGTCCCGGGGATTTCTTTTGGAAAAGGTTTGGGGTTATGACCGTTCACTTGAGATTGAAACACGAACTGTGGACATGCACATTGGCCAACTCCGAAAAAAGTTAAAACTAGAGTCAAATCGAATCTTGACTATTAAGAATGTCGGGTACCGCTTCATTATTGAATACTAGTTGAATCCAAGCAGCGTCCATCCTAATTTGGTGTAAATCCATACTTGACAAATTACTTGACACAATGCAGAATTTTAATAATATATTAACCCTATTGGATTAGTAGAGAATATGATTTCTAAGAAAACAAAATATGCACTAAAGGCGCTCCTTGTGCTGGCTCAAAACTTTGAGAGCCAGCAGCTGACACTCATTACAGATTTGGCTTTAAAGGAAAAATTACCTAAAAAGTTTTTGGAGCTAATTCTTTTAGATCTAAGGAACGGAGGGATTTTAGTTAGCAAGCGAGGAAAGGGCGGTGGGTACAAGCTTGCGAAGAATCCAGAATTCATCACGATTGGTCAGGTGATTCGGATTCTTGAAGGAACATTGTCGCCTTTACCTTGCTTGAGTCAAAAGGCATACCGAAAGTGCGAAGAATGTTTGAATGAAGAAACTTGTTCTGTTCGAGCAGTGATGAAAGAGGTCAGGGACGCAACCGTACGAATATTAGACGCAACCAGTCTTCACGACATGCTCCATCGAATCAATACGAGTGAGTCGCTTTCTTATGTCATTTAATTCTCAAACTCGTCGTCGCACGGAGAGGAATCAGAAATGCTTAAAAGAATAGTCGTATTTTTATTAGTTGCAGCATTAATCCAAGGCACCGGTCAATCGGTTTTTGCAGCGGAACAAAAGAGTGTAACGTTTCTTAATGTTTCGCATGACCCAACGCGTGAGTTTTATGAAGATTTTAACGCAGCTTTCGCAAAGTACTGGAAGGAGAAAACCGGGCAAACAGTTAAGATTAATCAGTCGCACGGAGGTTCTGGAAAACAAGCTCGCGCAATTATTGATGGCCTGGATGCGGATGTGGCAACGCTTGCTTTGGGTTTTGATGTGGACGCGCTTTGGCAAAAGGGCGGACTCATTACGCAGAACTGGCAGGAAAAACTACCTCATAACAGCGCACCTTACACTTCAATCATTGTATTTTTGGTTAAGAAGGGAAATCCCAAACAAATTAAGGATTGGGATGATTTGGTGAAG
>JAHFHD010000036.1 GCA_023247075.1 Candidatus Omnitrophota bacterium
AATCGTCCCAATTGATATTGGCGTCACTTAAGACTTGAAGGTCCTGCCAATTGACATTGGCGTCACTTAAGACTTGAAGGTCCTGCCAATTGACATTGGTGTCAAAGACAGTCTTAAAGTCATCCCAATTGATATTGGCGTCACTTAAGACTTCTAAATCTAACCAATTGACGTTTAAGTCATATAAGGTCTGCATGTCCTGCCAATTCATATTAATATCAGCCAATGTCTTTAAATCGTCCCAATTGACATTGGCGTCATACATGACGGCAAAGTCTCCCCAATTGATATTGGCGTCACTTAAGACTTGAAAATCATTCCAATTGACATTGCTTTCACTTAAGACCTGAAGGTCGCCCCAATTAATGTTGGCGTCACTAAATACCTGCAGATCCTGCCAGTTGACTCGTGCAGTTGTCAGTTGTTTGAGATTGTCCCAATTTATTGTTTCGTCCCAATTGACACCTGCGCCTGCCATGTAGGCCATATCGTCCCAATTGACATTGGCATCCAGCATAAATTGGATGTCTGTCCAATTGACATTTTGATCAAGGAGTACTTGCAAGTCAGCCCAATTAATGTTTGCGTCTGCAAGTACTTTTATGTCATCCCAGTTGATATTTTTGTCAGCGAGAATCTGAAAGTCTGACCAATTAATATTAGCATCAGCTAGCGTTTGAAAATCGAGCCAGTTAATGTTGGCATCCGCAAGCACCTGAAAATCTGACCAATTGACATTGGCGTCACCAAGCGCCTGTAAATCCGCCCAATTAATATTTTGTACTGACAAAGCACCGATGTCTGTCCAATTAACTCCTCCGGTTGTCATTGCAACAAAGTCTGACCAGTTAATTCCCGCAACGGTAAAGGACGAAAGTTCAGACCAACTAATATTTGCATCAGAGAGCGTTTTAATATCATCCCAATTTATTTTTTTGCTACTCATCGTTTGAGTGTCATCCCAATTGATATTCGCTTCTGACATCACCTTCAAGTCATCCCAATTGGCTTTGTTAACAGATGTTAAAATATCGCCAACCTTTTCATAAACAGTTTGGGCTTGACCCACACCTGTCGCAGTCTTGATGCTGGTAACATCTGTTTGCAGTGTGGCAACGCTCGTTTCAAGTGTGTCTGTGTAGCCCTTAATCAGAGCCGTGTCCGTCGAAACCGTGTCAATTCCCCCTGAAGTCGCTGTATTCAAGGTAGTACCGGCAGAATAACTGGTGCTGCTTCCTGCTGGATATTTAATGCTCACGGTGCCGGTAAAAACGTCACCCTCACCGCCAGAAGGAACTGTCCATGTGTGGACAAAAATATTGTTGTTAATAATGGAAGAGTAAGCAGGGGCATTTCCTCCCGCAAGCGCCGTACCAGTTTCATCATAAATAGTAAGCGTGATGTCACTAGACCCCCAGGAAGTGCTGGAGACAATTGCCCCTCCCTGTTCCAACCAGCTACGGATTCGATATGCATTGGCGCTTGCATCATAAGAGAGTTCAGATCTCACAGTGTATTCACCCACCTGTATGTTAAAAGATGAAGAAGTGGCCGAAGCGACACTTGAGCCGCAAGTTCCGGCACTTGCTGCCGCGCTCAAAGTGTAAAGATTGCCTGCTTTATCAATGTAAAGACCTTTGCCTGAAAAATTTGCAACACCAGCGACCGAAGTCATTGCCGCAGTTCCGCCCAAAGTACCTCCACTTGGATTATTACTAATAGAAATGGTAATAGTGCATTCCGTAGCTGGATCTACCACAGTGCTATTTCGGTCGAGAATACTGACCACGGGCTGGGTCGCAAACACTTGACCCGCCGCTGTTGAAGTAAGTGAAGTTGTAAAAGAAAGTGTGTACACAGTCGCGGTAGGAACTCCTTGTCCATAACCAGAGCCGCTGCCGCTGCCGCCAGTGTAGATTGCAGCATAAAGAACTGGACGAGTCAGAACAGAAAATGAATACCAAATGAGAACAAACCAGGCAATGACCCTAAATCGCCGCTTCTTTTTATTTTCAGTTCTGTAATTTAAATTGATCAAACTACCCCTAGTCCTTTCCATTACTCTGCCGTTCTCGCAAGTCTTCCGCCAGTATCTGCACGCCGCGTTGTGTCAGTGTCACCACCGAATGAGCGGTCTGAAGTGTTTAGATAAGTTGCAGTCGTTTCATCCCACGCACCTCCACGAAAACTGCTTCCAGTAGCGCCGTTAACTCCATTTCCAGAAGAAAAACCAGGCCAGTCTTCATTGGTTGCATTTCCTGCAGTCGTTAATATTCCATCACCATTTGTTCCAGCAAAGGCCCTACCGGTTGCATTCCCAACTGTGACGACATGCTCCCAAACATTTCCAGAGAGATCCAAATTGCCATAAAAACCAGTGCTTGCTGCAAGCCTTGTTGTCGTAGTTGAGGTAGCCGCGTAGCCCACTCTCATCGGGCCTGTCACTCCACCTGCATTGTTGTAGGTGACAAGCCCATTTCCCGATTGTCCCGCAACCTCACTGGTTTGCCCTGAATTTGTAATTGAAGTCACTGCAGTTAAACTGGTTGTTCCCCATGCGTATTCATCCGTTGTATATGCCGCTGGTCCGCGAGCCGCTTTTTCATATTCAAATTCAGTCATCGGACGCAGCCCCGCCCAATCGGCATAGGCAAGCAAATCCATCCATGAGAGGTAATTCATCGCAATCCACTCCCCATCACCGGACTGATTTCCCGTGTCATTGTCATCAAAATCACAGGTAAACGCGTAGGGGTCGCCATTTGGTGGATTTGAGCCAGCTTTAATTGCCTGGCGGCCTGTGACGGTTGCTTGACCTTCCACTACCATGACATATGTATTGGCATCATTTTCATTTGTGATGTCAGAAGCAACGCGTGTGGCTTGCCCAGCTTGAGTTAACGTATTCAAAAAATTTCTGTACTCACCTTGCGACATCTCATACTTCATCAGATAAAATGCTTGAAATCCTTTTGGGAAATGTTCATCAAGATCAAAAGTTGACCCAGATGCTGCATCATCAGCAGATGTATCCGTGTTGTAATACCATTTTAGGGTATTGGTTTGCTCAGCCGCATTAGTGACATCACCAAAATTAATTGCGTTCTCACTCGTAACAGGTGCCGGGAGACTAGAAGCAGAATGCCGGAATTCAAACTGCCCCTCACCTCCGGTATTTGCATCGCTTATAGTAAATCCGCCCTCCGGGATGTAAACCATCTCTATTCCGTAAACGCGGACGTATGTGGTCGCCGCAATCGCATTGGCGTCACTAAGTCCATTCTGCGCATAATCCCAAACAATTTGAGCATCGTTAAAATTAACAGTGCCCGAGCCGCTGCTAGCAGGCTGCATAAACACCCCTACCTTGTCGCTAGGAATAATCAAATCAAGCGCTGTAAAATTCGATGAGGACTGCTTTGTTCCATCATCAAAACCGCTTGGGTTTGTTCCAGACGATTTTAAGATGGCATGGCTCCAAGTCCCATTGCCTGTGCAGCTGCTTGTGCAGTACTTGGCAAAAATCCAGACTGCATCGTAGTTGACTGAATCCCGCCACGAATTTGACCAGGTAATATCAAATTCAATTTTGATTGTGTCTGCGCTTGAATCCTGACCCACAAGCTCCACATTTGCGATTGAGAGGTTGTTGGCGAAAAGTTGAGAGGCGCCTGAGAAAAGGGAAATGGAAAGTAACGCAGCGAAAAAAATCATTCGACTGCTCCTATTTGCTTTAGAAATAAATGGGGAGAAAATTTGAGTCAATGAATCAACCTCTTTTCTGAATTAAAATTTTGATGACGGATGACCTTGGAAAAGTAAGGATGGAGGTGCCAGTAACGTTGGGGAAAAAATAATTCCAGAAGTAGAAAAATGCGCGCGTACAAAACGCACCCATCGTCTACTTGAAACCAACTTGGCAACCAAGCCATCATATCTCCTCTCGAGACTTAAACCCTTGGTTTTGCGCCCCCGGCTTTCGCACGGGTTAGCCTTTTTCAAGTCAGCGAAAAAAATACGATTTCGTGACCCAATCAAAAATATTTTTTTGAGTCAGACAGACTCCCAAAAAACAGCTAATGAAAGTATACTTAGCGATTTTAAAAAATAGAAATAGCTCATGATTATTTAAATATTTTTGTAAGTATTTTCGAGTAAGGAAAGAAAGGACTAAGCAGGTTTTGAAGACGGAACTACCGTGAGGAGCTTGATTTAGATGATATTAAAATATAGAAAAAAGATTTTGATTTGCCAAAACCAGATGTAACCTAATCCGACTTTTTAAAGCACTAGAAGGAATATGCTCAAAAAGGCAGAAAACTCTACGGAGAGCAATTGTTTAGCGTTCTGAAGCACCAAACAGACTATGTCATTCTGAAGGAGCCCCGCAAATTTATTCTGCGGGGCGAACTGAAGAATCTAGCGAATACTAGATCCTTCGCGGAGTTTGTCCTGAACGCTAGATCCTTCACTCGCGCTTTTGCCGGCGCTAATGCGCCAGTACTCATCGTGACGGACTTGATGTCCGTCTACGATGATGTGCCGGCGCTAATGCGCCAGTACTCATCGTGACGGACTTGATGTCCGTCTACGATGATGTGCCGGCGCCTGATGCAGGTGCCAATGCACCAGCACTAATCGTAGGCAACTTTGACGTTGCCTACGATTATGTGCGCCAGTACTAATCGCGCTGCGCGCTTGTTGCAGGCGCTTTATGCGCCAGTACTAATCGTGGCAGCTTTGACGTTGCCTACGATTATGTGCGCGAGCACTTTTTGGGAGAAACTTGATGGTTCTCTCCAAAAGTGTGACGGACTTGATGTCCGTCTACGATGATGTGCGCACTCTCAAGACGTGTCGTTCAGGATGACAAGCGAAGCAGCAGGCTTTTGGCAGCCCTCGTAGTAGGTGCCGTTTCACAGGCAAGTACCTATGGACTTCAAAATGCTAAACAATTATGACGGAGAAGAAGGGGAGCTAGAGTCGCGGGGAGTTTCGTAAGTTCGGCGGTCAGATTTCTGAAATTCAAATTTAAGAGGTTCGGGTGGAACCACATACTGAGACAATTCCCGGTCTAAGAGACGCGTTCTGACTTCATTTGCTTCTTCCTCAACCGGCTTGAGCCGGAGATATTCGCGGTAGTGAAGCATAGCTGCCTCATCATTTTTTTGGTAATAGTCATACAGCACGCCAAGATTATGATGAATCCACGGATCCGATGGATTCAGCTCAAGCGCCCGCTCATAGTGAGTAATGGCTTCATCAACCATCTTGGAACGGAACATGATGTTGCCCAAATTGTAATGAGCGCGGGAAAGTTCATTCTTCAGATATTCGCTTTCTGCTCCAAGTGAATGAATTTTTTCCATTGCCTCGTGGCTGCGTTTTTTCGCCTCGTTAATTAACTTAATGTAGGAATCCCGTTCGCTTTCGAGAATAGCGTGATTCAGCAGCCCGCGAACTTTCTGATTTTCATCTTGGATTTTGGTTAATTTTTCTTCTGCTTCATCTCGAATTTTTTGATGGGACTCGGTTTCTTTTTTTAAACCATCAATCGTTTGAGTCAGCCCCCCAACTTGCTTCTCCAAGGTCTTCACTCGCTCCCCTGCATCTACCTTTCCCCGCTCAGTTTCTTTCATCAGCCTGCGGATTTGACTTTCTAATACCCCTCGCTCAACTTGGGCCGTTTTTAGTTCCTCTTTCGTCTTCTTTGATTCATCACGAAGCGCTCTATTTTCTGTTAATGTTTCATTAAGTGTTTCAACGACGGTATCAATTTGAGCTTGAGATTCTTCAGATGCTTTAGCTGTTTGCGCCGCTTCCTGACTCGTTTTCGCAAATCCGTTACTGCATAGTGAAAAATATGAAGTGAAAACAAAAAAAAGAAGAAATGCTTTGAGGGTTAAATGTTCCTGTTGAACTTGCTTCGCGCCAAAGAAAAATTTCATCATTTTTGGACAGTTCTTCCCATGCTGCGGGATGGTTTCATTTTAATTGATTCGTCAATCATAGATTCTTTTCCGGTCACAATTTTTGGTGTGATGAAAATTGCGATTTCCTGTTTCTTTGTGCTTTCTTTTCGACTCTTAAATGCCTGCCCCAAAATGGGAATATCCATAAGAAATGGAATCCCGCGAGTGTCTTCTGTCACTTGATTATTCCTGAGACCTCCCAGAACAACTGTCACACCATTTTTGACAACAATGGTGGATGAAACAACCGTTTTGTTCACAAGTGGAACTGTATTTTTTGAGACCGTCGTTAATTCACCAGTTTTGCTCGATATTTGGGGACTGATTTTCATCGTAATGAATCCATCATCATTAATCGTCGGTGTCACTGAAAGAATGACACCTACATCAATAAACCGGATGTCTTCACTTGTTGTGACATTGGTTCCAGAACCAGTTGAAGTCGTGACGACATAGGCAAGTGTGTCACCAATATTAATCTTGGCTTCTTCACCGTTTAAAACCATGAGCCTTGGATTTGCAAGTGTAGTGGTTCGCTCTACCTGTTTGAGCGCCATGAGTTCTGCTTCAACCCCCTCATCTTCAAGAGTGCCAATTGAAAGCTTGCCAAAATGTGTTGCGGGTCCAGAACCCGTGCTCGTGTCAATAGGAAGAGTTCCCACAAGGTCCATATTGCGCAAAAAACTATTTTTATTCCGCTCAAGAAGAGTCTGCCAGTTAATGCCCATGTCAAATTTTGGATTGAGCGTAATTTGTAAAATCCGCACATCAATCATTACGGCCTGCTCCTCACGGTCAAGCGCCTTGATGACGGGGAGAATTTGTCCCATTCTGCCCGGGTAGGCAGTCACCACGAGCTGATTGGACCGTTCATCTGCAAAAACATTGCCCACACCCTTCGCATCCAGACGAGCTTGAAGCTGCGGCTCCAACAATTTTGCCTTGGCATATTTGAGGCGGATGACTTGTGTGTTAACTTTTTGCTCAATCTCATCAAGCAGCTCACTCATTTTTAGAATCGCATCCGGCGTATCAATCATCACAACAGAACCTGTTTCTTCGTCCACAATCACCTTCCCCACCGTTGTTTGCAGCGACTGCAGCGCGCTTACCACGTACGTTGGTTTGGCATACGAAAGTGTTCGCATGACCACTTGTCTTTTGTCATTGTAATTTTTTCCAAACATCTCGACATATTCATCCTCGGTCATGATGTAAATAATGTTGTTTCGGACTTCATAGGCAAGTTTATTGGAAAGCACAATCACATCGAGCGCATCATGAATCGTCACATCTCTCAAGAGCAGCGTGGAACGGCCCTGAACGTTTTTACTGGTTACAATGTTCAGCTCTCCTTCAAGCGCAAGAAATTTGATGACGTCGACAACATTGATGTCTCTAAGATCAAGGTAAATGGTTTTATTCAGGCCTGCCTGAAGTGTTTCAGAAAGGCGCGCGCTTGTTATGTCTTTTAAAACTTCAGCACCACCTAGAGGCAGAAAAGCGAGAAAATAGGCTGCCAGCAATGTAAGAACAAATTTTGTGTGCAAGTGCTTCATCGATTCACCGCAAAACTACTTCCTCTTTACCGCGATTCAAAACAACTGTGTCGTCACTGATTGATTTCACTTTTAAACCTGAAATAGAATCCCCCACTCTTAAAAACGACGTGACACTTTTCTTCAAGTCTTCAACCATACAGAATGTTTTGGCCGCATCATTCGGATTGACAGAAATCCCAGTAAGTTTCAAATCTTTCGTCAGCGTCACAAGCTCAAGTGATTCATTGGCAGCATCTGTTGAACTTCCGGTACGTTTATTGGCAGCGACAAAAATATTATGTTTTTCAACCCGTGAAAAAATGTCCGGGCTGAACCGGTACAGAGGTGACAAAGAAATATTTTCACGATTTTGCGCATTGACTGCAAACTTTTTACCTAAATCCTGATTCACAATGCCCGCCTCATAAAGAAGAAAAAAACCAAGTCCAATTAGTGTCAGGATGACGCAAATTCTGAGTACTTTACTAAATGCAGCAAAATTAAAAGAAAAATTACCCTGCGCCGTTTGCTTAAAAAAATTGAGCGCAAGCTCACGGATTTGAGTTAAGTAAGCTTTTAATCCTTGAGGCGAAAGTAATTTCGAAAAATTAAAACTTGTCTTTTCCGGCTTGGTCTTCTCGCTCCCTTGAGAATCTTCAATAAGCTTGAGGAGTTTTTGTTCTGCCGTCAGGTTTTTATCAGCCATCCCGAATGCACATCCTCATGAACCAGTTCCAGAACTGTTTCTTCATCTGCTGCCCATTTACTCTGCATGACAAGATGCTTAAGAGCCCTGTGGCACAGCATCGTAATCTTTCTGGGGTAACCTTTGGTTGCTTCATGAATCGCGCGAAGCGCATCTTCTGTAAACAAGCGCGCCTTTTGTTTGTAACCCGCCTTTGCAATCCGGAACCGAATCAAATCACGTGTCTCTTCAAGACTGAGTGGATTTAAGATGTACTTAAAACTGATGCGGTCCATGAAGTTTGAAATCTGCATGATTTTAGAATGCAGCTCAAGCTGACCTAGGAGCACGAGCTGAAGCAATTTGTTTTCATTGGTTTCATAATTGAGCAGCACCCGAAGCATCTCAAGCGTGGATTCCGTTAGCTTTTGAGCCTCATCGACAATAAGCACTACTGTCTTATTTTCGATTAAACAAGCCTGGTACAAAAACTTTTGCAGCGCTTCTTTAAAATCCAAAATGGTCGGTGCCTGCCCTCCGCTCAAATTTGATGAAATACTGTCCAAGGGAATATTGAAATTTCGAATGAGCGAAGCGAGGAACATATGCTCATTTTCGAAAGACGGGTCAAGAACCATGTGCATTGAAAAATCATCCCGTTCTTTAAGGCACTGAACCAGTTTTCTTGAAAGCGTTGTTTTTCCGGTGCCAACATCACCAAGCACCACCGACAAACCTCGTCTTAGCCTGAGCTCAATTAAAATATTGGTGAGCGCAGCGTCATGATGTTTGGTCAAATAAAAAAAATCAGGGTCAGGACTTGTGGAAAAAGGTTCTTCTTCAAATCCAAGAATGCGGTAATAACTCATTAATCCTCCAAAAATAAGGCCAGAGAAAGTTCTACTACCGCATCAATTTAAATTTGATGCGACTATGGTACTGTGAGCGTCTCAATAAAAAGACAAATTTAAGGTTGACGCGCCACTGGCACTCTGCAACATTAATTATTTTCTATGGGAACAGAGTACTGTACCTTGTTCCTTTAAAAAACGAACTTGCAATGATTGATGTGACAAGGTACTGGCCTGCTTTTTGACACTCCTTATTTTTCGGCCATCACATGAAGTTGCTTAACCTTGGATCAAAAGCCAAAAAAATCTTGTTTGACAAGTTTGTGTTTGTTTAGCGCTTTGAAGCGCTTCACAAACTATGTCATTCTGAAGGAGCCCCGTAAATTTATTCTGCGGGGCGAACTGAAGAATCTGGCGAATCTAGATCCTTCACGGAGTTTACCCTGAGCGCTAGATCCTTCACTCCGCGCAGCAGCCCTTTAGGGTCGTTCAGGATGACAAGCGAAGGGCTCAGGATGACAAGCCTGTTATGAACTTCAATGGGCTAAACAGTTACACAAGTTTTATTCAATTCACCTTAAAACTGAATCTTTTCAAAACCAAACTCCCCCTAACCCCCTCTTTTCCGCCAAAAAGACGGCGGATCCGTCCTCTGGCGGAAAAAAAGAGGGGGGAATAAGCTTGAACGCATTTCTTCCCCTCTTTTGTAAAGAGGGGACAAAGGGGAGTTAGAGAAGGTTGAATCATTTTGAAAAGATTCAGTTAAAAATAACTTTTGGGGAGATGCGGCAGGTCTAGCGGGGAGAAAAAAAGCGCTGTTTCAGAAGTACTTTAATCGCAATAAAAAAATCAATCGCCTTGATTTTTTTACCTTCGCTTGCAGTTCGTCCATGGTACTGAATCGGCAGTTCTTTAAAACGGGCCTTCTTTTTGATGAGCTTTGCAACAATTTCTGGTTCCGAGTCAAAGCGCCTGCACTCAAGCTCCATTCCTTCAAGTACTTTGCGGGACATGACTTTGTAACACGTCTCCATGTCTGTGAAATGGCTCCCGAAAAGCAAATTGGTGACAAACGTCAAAAATCGGTTCGCCATCATATTTGGAAATGCCATCCCTTTTGGCCAAAAGGCACCGAGAAACCGGCTGCCGCAGACTACGTCCGCTTCTCCGCTCAGAACCGGCTCGAGGAGTTTGGGAATGTCATGCGGGTCATATTCAAGATCCGCGTCTTGAACAATCAAGAAATCGCCTTGAGCTTCACGAAAGCCGCGCTGGAGACAATACCCTTTTCCATGATTTATTTCATTTCGGAAAATGCGAATATGGTCTGAAAGATGATTTTTCTCAAGCAGCCGTATGATTCTAAAGGTTCGGTCACGGCTAAAATCGTCAACAATGATTACCTCAAAATCAATTGGAAAAGGGACTGTAAAAATTCGTTCCACAAGCCGTCGGATGGTTTTTGCTTCATTGTAAGCAGGAATGAGGATTGAAATTTTTTTGCCCATTGCGTTTCCTAAGCAGGCCTGAGTTCTCGTTCAAACGGATTTGAAGCAAGCACAAGACCAATCGCAGCAAGTAAATACCCACCCAACACATCGCTTAACCAATGAATGCCTAGATAAATCCTGCTGTAACCGACACCAAAGCACAAAACAAAAATAAACAACTTCTGCAGTAAAATAGTCCATGAAAAAAGCCGTTCTTTCATCGCAAGTCTCTGAAACCAAATCCCAAACAGAAAAACACTTCTGAAGGTGTGGCCGCTTGGAAAGGAGTAGTTCATTGAAAAAGAAATCATTTCCCAATGAACCGGGTTGCGGTTAAATTCGGGACCAGGCCCCGTGTAAATGACGAGATGTTTCCAAACCAGCTCCACGCAGCTAAAAACCACAAAGTAAAATAAATAGAGAAATGCACCAGACCACTCATACTTGCTGTAAAGATACCACGAGATGACAAGCACCGCAAAACAGCTGAATTCAATCGAACCAAGCAAAGTAAAAAAATACATTCCAAAATCAAGTGGGGACGCATGCCAACGCTGAATGATTTGCATGACAAATAAATCAACCGGCCGGGTCACGTTGCGCGCAACAAGCCAGGTTAGAAGCAGGAAAGCAGAACTTAAAAGAAAAACAAGCGTTGTTTTCTCCCGTGTCACTTTTTTTCCCCTGCTCGATTTGCCCAATGCCGAATGAACTCACTTAAGTGAGTCAAAGTTTTTAGATTTGGCATCCGGTCCAAGTAAACATTGCCCTGAAGATGGTCCCATTCATGTTGGATGACACGAGCGAAAAAACCTTTTGCCTCAAGATGAATTGATTTTCCATTTCGGTCAAGCGCCTCACAAATCACAGATTCATTCCTGGGAACCATGCCGCGCAAATCTGGAATGCTGAGACATCCCTCCCAATCTTCAACCAACTTCTGGGAGCGTTTTGTTATTCTTGGATTAATCAACACGGTAAGCGGAACTTCCGGCACATCCGGGTAACGAGAATTTTCCTTTACCTCAATGACAGCAATTTGTCTCGCCACATGAATCTGAGTTGCGGCAAGGCCAACACCGTCATACTCCCTCATTGTTTCAATCATGTGGTCAATTAAACTTTGAGTTTCTGGCAGCCGGATTTCTTGGGCATTCAAAGATTTTGTTTCCATCCGAATCACCGGATGCCCTAACCTCGCCACCTTCAGAATCGCCATAAACCCTTTCGTATTTTGAGATTTGGTAATTCTAATTTAAAAACATCTCTTTGAAAATAATTAAGAAGAGCGTGAGATTAATCACGTGAGACGTAAAGCACAGCGGGCAAGGAATTTTTGTGACAAAGATGAGGCTGTATGCCAGGTAAATGGACCTGAGCACCGCAAGCCCGAGTGAGACCAGTCCAAACATAGGTGGAAAGAAAAACAAATCAACAATTAAATAGGTGTAGAGACCGACACCAAATGCAGAATTTGGAACACCGAATAACTTCGCGCGAGGTGTGTCAAGCACTGTCATACAAGACGCTTCTTTGAGCTGACAAATTTTTGGAATCCAAAACACATCCGGCGCAAACCATTTGTAAAAAACACCGGTGAAATAAATAGAAATCCAAAGTCCCACAAAAGACAAAATGAATATGATGACTGAACTCACTATGTACCTCCAATGGCAAGTTGAAAAGCTGCCTGTGCAACGCTTTCCACAGTAATGTGCGACATACAAGGATGCCCCTCAACAGAACAGTGAGACAAATAACAGGGCGAGCACGGAACCAGTTGCTTGAACACGCGATTTGGTGCAAGCCACACGCCCCACTTCTCATAATTGTTAGTGCCGCTTGCTGTAATGACACAAGGAACGCCAAGCGCATGCGCCAGATGCGAAGGGCCGGAATCATTGCCAATAAACAAATGACATTCGTTTAACAAAGCCATCATACCCCTCAGTGACACGCGCCCAACAAAATTAAGAACCTGTTTTGAATCTTTAAAAAAATCGGCTGTTTCCCGCGCATGGTTGAGTCCAAAAACAAGAACCGTCACCTGTTCTTCCTGAATCAAACGCTCAACCAAGCGGATGAAGTGATTCATTCCCCATTCTTTCGAGGAATAACCTGCTTCCGGATGAATGGCAATCAAAATTCTTTTCTCAGAGTCAATCTGACTTAGTGAGGTTCTGGCCATGACTTGTTCTTCCTGAGTCAAACAAATTCTGGGACGGAGTTTGCTCTTTGGAATTCTTTCCATCGCAACCAAATTTTGATTTAACTCCACCTGATGAAGCTCGCAATCAAACTCTGGCGACTCATGAAGAAGCGCTTTCCCGCCTGCGATTCCGTAACCCACCCGGTAACGGACTTTGGAAAGTACCATGAGAAGAATATTTCTCAAATCTCCTCTTAGGTCAAAACCCAGGTCGAACTTGTGATTATGAAGCAGGGTTAAAATCGAAAATAATTCTTCTGTGTCTAACAAACGTTTCCTTGAAAACCAGTTTGAGCGAAAAACTAAAATTTCATCGACATACGGTGAATGTTTTAGCACCTCCGCACCTTCTTCGCTCACAAGTGCGGTGATGAGTGCGCCCTGAAATCGATTCCTAAGACATTCAAAAGCAGGAAGTGAACAAACTATGTCGCCAATTTGGTCGAGACGAATCACCAAAATTCGTTTAACATTTGACGGAAATTGAATCTTTTTCAGATTGGGAGAAAAATAGTCGAGGAATAAATCTGTAAGTGCGACAAATCTCCATCTCCAACTCTTGTGAAATGGGTAGCGGCTTTTATTCACGATGAAATTCTCCCTCGAACTCCTGCTTAATTCAAGAATTATTCGAGGGGTTTTGGAGTTTTGAGCCTGACCCACTTTTTAATTTTTCAACCACGAGACTCATCACAAGCCAAAGCGCACAGCCAAAAAATATGAAATTTGAATACTGTTTTCCATAAATACCTTGAGTTGAGAAAGGCTCTGAAGCTGCATGCAATGCCTCGCTATTTGGAAGAACACCCGCTTCCGAAAATTCATGGAAGGCTTGAAATGCAATCTGTGCCGTAAAAAGTAAAAAGAATACGGAAGTAATCTGAAAAAACTTTTTCATGTTGATGAGGTAGCCAAATTGTTGCCATAAAACCGCAATGAGCGCTGCCGCAAGAACACCTAGAAAAATACCGAGTATGATTTTTGAATCCTGAATTTGAAGGAGCAATAAAACCATTTCCATCCCTTCCCGGCTCATCATTACGATGGTAAATAGGAAAACACCCCAAGAAGAACCACTTGATTTTTGGGTAGCCTGGGCAAGTTCGCGTTCCATGTCCTGCTTAAAGTGAGGCCCTACTTTCCACATATGAACTACAAGGCTCGCAACTAAAATTGCAGTAACAGCGGCAAGCACGCCTTCCCACAGCGGCTGATTTAAACCTTGGTTTTTCCAAAGCAAAAATCCGAGCAAACCGCTTACGGCAATAGAACCCAGAACTCCCCAAAGCACTGCACGGAGCAGATGCTTTTGACCAGTTTTTCTCAAATATGCAAAGGTAATGGCAACAATCAGAAATGATTCCACTCCTTCGCGCAAAACAATAAAAAACGCCTGATGCATTGGATGTCTTTCTTAGTTACTCGAGTTCGGCACTTTTCTTTTCCCCTCTCCCTCTTAAAGGGAGAGGGGGTTAATTTAAAAAAGTGCCAAAGTCAAGTTGGTTGGTTTTATTTCTAATTGAGACAAAATCTTAATTAGATTTCACCTGATGTCAAGCGTTTTTTAGGTACGAGTACAACGGATTTGCTTAACCCTCTGAAGTTTCCATATGATTGTCATCCTGAACGAAGTGAAGGATCTAGCGATTGTCAGATTCTTCAGTTCGCCCCGCAGAATAAATTTGCGGGGCTCCTTCAGAATGACACAAAAAAGGTGGGTAGTGTTTCAAAGTGACAAATAAACATAGACAAATAGGTGATGTAAGAGAGAAAAAGAGAGGTTAAGATTTCTTAATAAAGAGCGTTTGGGTTGGCGGGAGAATAGAAGGTATTGTGAAGGAAAATAGGGAGCCTTTACCTACTTGGCTATGACATTCCACAACGCCCCCATGCGCTTCGACCAAATGCTTCACGATTGCAAGCCCAAGCCCCGTCCCGCCGAGGTTGCGTGAACGCGCTTTGTCGACCCTAAAAAACCGCTCGAAAATCCTTTCAACTGCATCCTGAGAAATACCTACGCCCGTGTCCTCTACAGAAAATCGAATCCATCCCTCTAATCGAACTACTGAAACTCTGACAACTCCTCCCTCTCGATTGAACTTAATCGCATTGTCAAGAAGGTTGATTAAAATTTGGTGCAGCCGGTCTTCATCAGCGAAGATTTTAACTTTTGGAACAAGTGCGACTTGATTTTCAACTTGAATTCGCCTTGACTGAAATTGTCCGCTGAGAAAGGAAACGGCTTTCTGGACTTGAGTTGCCGCATCAAGCTCCTCGACTCGAAGCAAAACTTCATGTGACTCGATTTTGGAAAGTTCAAGCACATCATCAATCAACCGGGAAAGCCGCCTCGTGTCATCATCCATCATTTTCAAAAAAGATTTTCTGCGCTCCTCACTCATGGCGCTGTCATCCATGAGCGTTTCAACAAAGCCAGCAATTGAGGTGAGTGGGGTTTTGAGTTCATGCGAGACATTAGCAACAAATTCGCGGCGCATATTTTCAAGGCGGCGAATTTCAGTCATTTCATTCATCACCAGCATGCCGAGTACTTCACCCTTCATCAGTTGAACCGGAAGTGCCGTAACTTTAATAACACGCTCTTCAGGCTGGGAAATTTTAATTTCCCGTGACACCGATTTTCTAGTTTTAAGTGCAGCACTCATCATCTCATGAATCTTAATGTTCTGAATTGCCTCAAGCAGCAATTTTGAAGAAGCAAGCTTACGGTTAATTCCAAACATTCTTTCAGCGCTTGGATTGACAATGAGCACCTTAAGATTCGAATCAACCGCGAGCACTCCCTCTGTCATGCTTTCGAGAATCGCAGAAAACTTTTCTTTCTCACTTTCCACATCTCGCAATCTCTCTTCAAGAGTAGCGGCCACCGACTGAACCGTGTCCGAAAGGTCAGCCAATTGGTCATCGCTGTGAAAAGGCGATTTTCCAAGTTTTGCGTAGCGCCTTGTAAACCGAACTACTTTTCCAATGTAGCTGATGAGCGTCTCGCGCAGCCACACGCCGACCACACACATCAAAACAAAACCTAGAAAGAGGCTCCATAAAATCGAAATGAGAGAATTCTTCGGGTAGGAATCGAGCTGATGAGCAGTCAAAACGTGTGTTACGGTAACAGCAACAAATAAAAAAGTAATGCTTAGCGTAATCAGGTAGACAAGAGTCAGCGTTCTAATCAAACGGGTTTTGACCAGCACTTTAAGGAGCTCCTCTTACTGTATTTTTCTGGGTGAACTGAATGTAAAATGCCCAGAGAAAGATACCATGCCGCAATCGTGATGTCTATTCTTGCGTGGTTAAAACTTTGGAGCAGGACAAACAACTAACTTCTCATTCGCTTTAATTCGTCTTTTAAGACAAATCGGATGGGGATGTCGATTTGGGAATCGGTTTTGAAAAATCCGATGTGGGCGGGATCAAATTTCCATTTCCGAACTGTTCTGAGCGCTGATTCATCAAGCAAATGATGGCCGGAACTTTTCTTGATTTCAACTTTTTCCGCCTGCCCAGTTTGATCGATGTGAACGGAAAGCAAAACCACGCCCTCCTGCCCTCGCTCGATTGCTGCGCTAGGGTACGGGGGAGGTGGATTTTTTAAATAACCCGCTCTTTCGCTTGCGCTTCCCCCGCCCGGAGAATAAAAAGTGGTGTGACTCTGACCTGGCGCACTTGAACTTCCATCACCCACAAACGGGGTATTGTTGACAACTGAATTATTTTTATTTTCTTTTGGTTCAGATTGAGCGCTTTCTGTTTTGATTTCTTTGGGCGCATCTTCCACAATCTGATTCTCTTGTTCTTCAGTTACCTCGTCTTTGACAATAGAAGAACTTGAATTTTTTTGAGTGGATTCAGGAAGCGCTGCAACCAAACTCACTTCGATGCCGCCAGAACTGGCTTCAACTCCATACTGAGCGGACTGAACAAAAGCAAAACCAGTTCCGAAAAATAAAAGTACGTGAAGAAGAACGGCAGCTAGAAAACTAATCGGCCATTCTTGTTTATGCGAGAAAAAATATTTTGAGTTCATTTACTTGAGTCTACGCTTTTCAATTTTTTAACTGTCATCCTGAGCAGAGCGCCAGTTGTTCGAGCGGCGGTTGGCCGCTTTCATCATCTGGCACCGAACGATTGGTTCGGCGAAGGATCTAAGTTCACTAGATTCTTCGGGCTGCGCCCTCAGAATGACATAATTTGCAGAATTCAAGTTCATTTGCTTGCACTTCCGGAAGGAGGCTTGATATTTTGGGTTTGAATTCCAATTTTATCAATTCCAGCTTTACGGATTTGATCTAAAACAGTTACCACGTCGCCAAAATAAGCAAGCTCATCTCCGTTGATAAATACCTTTTGATTTGAATCAGCATTTTTAAGATTAGTCAAACGCCGCATCAATTCCTGAGATGAAAGTTTTTCTTTATTTAAATAAAATGTGCCATTTTCCTTAATGGTGACCACCGTAGAAGCCTTTCGGTCACTGGCGGCGGCCGTCACTGCCTTTGGAAGCCGGACTGAAATTCCCTGATTTTTAATCATGGAAAGCGAGACCATGACAAAAGTCGCAAGCAGAAAAAAGATGATGTCAATTAAAGGAATAATCTCGATGCGCGCGCGGCGTCTAACGAATCCCTGATGTAGTCTCATAAACTTTCTCTGCCTCTGGTCCCTCTTCATTGAGCAGTATTTGTTTTCGCTCGAGTTTTGCAATCAACACCTCAAGCATTGACCCAGCTGCTTCCATCTGATGCCTCACATCTTCAACATATGAATTGAGCCAGTTAAATGGAATCAAACTAAAAATTGCGATGCCCAAACCAAATGCGGTCGCAATCAATGCCTCAGCAATGCCGCCTGTAATCGCGGACGGCGCTCCTAATTCCTGCGCACCCAAAAGACCAAATGCGTTAATCATTCCAGTCACTGTTCCAAGCAGCCCAAGCAGCGGAGCAAGCGTAATAATGGTGTCCAAAACAGAAATGCCGCGGCTGTATTTTTTCAATTCTTCTGAAGCGGTGGAAACAAGCCTTGTGGTCAAAGATTCTTTGTGTTTGAGCCCCTCAACCAACATTCTTACCACCGAATCTTGTGCATGCTCTCCGGCTTGAAGTGCTTGCTTCAGATTTCCAGATTCCACTAAAAACAATACTTTTTTTCTGAGCGCAAGATCTTCCAATTTCCTCTGCCTGAGTACAAATAAAATCCGTTCGAACACAACTGTCATGCTCGTCAGGGATGCAACCAGCAGAGGCCACATGATTGGTCCGCCTTTTTGAAATAAGTGAAACATGGTATTTCCTCCCTTAAGGCTACTTGCGACTGCTGAATTTTTTTGTCACGAGTTGAAATTTTTTGAAAGTTGACGCTTTTTTCGACTCAGTCTGCCTTCTGCAATATGCCAAACAAGGAATCCCGGTAGCAGAACCCCCAATGTCATGTGAATCCAACTGGAAATATTTCTGAAAGTTTCTCCGCCTGCATAATAGAGCAAATAACCAGTGGTAATCAATCCGAGATTGACACTGATTAAAACAATTCCATTTGAACGATTGAGTTTCACAGTCCATCCTCTTTTCATATGCAAAGGAATCAAGGTTCCCAAAATCACTAGCACGAGCATGGCAG
>JAHFHD010000037.1 GCA_023247075.1 Candidatus Omnitrophota bacterium
AAAGCTTTGTCAGAAGGTTTAGGAACTGGGTAAAATAAAATGGCTGCGGGACAGTCTGAGGGAATAGCAGTATTGGTCAAAAAGATAACTACAAGACAAATTGAAATCCGCCTGAGTGCTACGTGACAATGTCCACACATAAAAAAATTCATGGAACAATTCACTTCTCCTTTTGATTCAGTCAATCAATTTAAATCTCAAGCAGATTCAAGTCTAAGATTAACTTCATTCGTAAAAAATCTTGGTCGGTGCTTAAAATTATTTTCTCATGCGCGAGAGCCACAAGCACAATCACCAAATCTGGAATGCTTGCGTGGCCAAATCCCTTAGATTTGAGGAGCCATCTTTTTTCGAGCATCATTTCCCACATCATGTCCGGCTGATTCACGCATGGAAGCGCCGCAAAATCACGGCGCAAACGTTCAAACTCGTTACGGTTACGCGCGCCTGAAACGACTTCAACAACAATAAGCGGTGTGGTGCACACACGCCCTTCTCCAAGCAACACATCTACCACTTCTCCGCATTTAGACTTTTGGTCACGGAAAAATTCAATCCACGCAGAAGTATCAACCAGAACATCGTTCACGCTGCTTGATCCCTCGTTTTTCGAAGCGTTTTCAAATCAATATCAAGCCGCAATTTTCCTCGGAGAAGCCTCAAATCTTCAACTTTTTTTGCGTCAATTAAACGTTGTAGCGCTAGAATCAAAACGGCTGTTCTTGTCTTTAATTTGTACAGCGTTTGTGCTTCATTTAATGTTTCGGATGGAAGATTTACAGTTATTCGCATATGTCACCTCCGTCAAAAAAAATACATCAAAATGATGCCTCTTTCAAGTAAAATTATGCTCTGATTTATCTGTTAGATTTGAGCTCACTAAAACTAACTCGTGTCTATTTAGCTTTATGAGGTTACTGCCTCATTTGTTTATTTTGTCATTCTGAAGAGCCTCGCAAATTTATTCTGCGGGGCGAACTGACTTGTCCGCCAGTATTTTGGCGGAAGAATCTAGCGAACTTAGATCCTTCGCTGTCCTTGCGAGACCCCGTAGAGGCGCTCAGGATGCCAATCGATGGAAACTTCAGAGAGCTAAACAATTACACTAACTCAAGCTGCGGATTACGCGGAATGACTAAGTTCTTCGTGAGCTTTTACAAACTGATTCAGCTGCAAAGTAAGCGAATACACGCTGACGTTTGCAGTCAATCCTTTAAGCTCATTCTCATCTCCACCTAAAATTAATAGCTTGCCTATTGCAAGGTGTGCGACACTTCCCACAATTCCCGTCTTAAAATCCTTCTGAAGCAGCAACTGATGAACATCCGTCAACTGAAGCACTTCACTCGCTTGAGCATTCTTTAACCTTTGCTCAAACTCAACCAAACCCCTAAGCGACGTTAGGGTTGAAATGCGATAGCGCGAGTGGTAAGCACCAAGCGCTGCATCAAGCTGACTTTGAATAGTTTTGCGATTTGCATTTTGAGGAATCACAATCACAAGATCAAGTTTCGTGTTCTTTATTTGAGCAAGTATTGCGCGTAAGAAATCAATTTGGACGTCAAGTGGCGCATTGTCCAGACTCACTTCATAACCAATCGTTCCAAAATCTGCTTGGTTTGTAGAAATTTCAACTCCTGAACGAGTCAAACTTTCAAGAATAGCGTTTTCCACTTTCTCTGAAAGATTCGCGCCAGCTACTTTTTGATCAATGAAATGGAGCAGTTCATCGAGCTTGATTGAATCGCGGTAACTAGCAGTAGATTGAATCGCGCGCACAAAATTCAAATCAACCAATGAGTCCGAATCCAGCCTTAGTTCTTTGCGTGGCGCGTCCCCTCCCCCTTCGCTAATGGTGTCATCTGAAATCTTCTTTTGAGTGAGTCGAGCGGTCTCAGCTGCTTTCTTCTCGATGAATAAATTGATTTCCACTTCCCACCCATCAGCATCAGTGTTGGAGAGAGTTGTGTGGTTTGGCTTTTGTTCCATTCCAGCGGTGTTGTTTCTGGTATTAAGGCCTTCAAGTCGAGTGGCTAATTCAGCTTGAGCTTTTTGAATTGATTCCCAATAAGAAACAATTGCGCTACGTTTGAGCACTTCAGCTTCTTTGATTTCTTCTTCCCATTTATTAGCATCAGCAAATGAAAGGTTTTGATAACTGTACTTTTGTTCCATTCCAGCGACGTTGTTTCTGGTATTGAGGTTTTCGAGTCGAGCATTCAATTCAGCTTGAGCTTTTTGAATTGATTTCCAATAAGAAACAATTTCAGAAGCTGTCGTAAGGGTTTGTTGAGTTGCTCCTGCACGAATGGCTTCGACATCCATTGCTTTGACTGTAGCAGCTTCTCTCAATACTCCTTCAAGGGTGGAAATAAAAGCTGAGTTGACTTCATTCGGGCCAAAAATCACGGGAAAGCGACCTAATCTTAACTTTGCATTCACTGTGTTTGCTTGATTGAGAAGATTTTCTGCTGCTGCTCGATCAGACGTATTGAAAAGAGGAAGAGACACACCAAGCGCATTTGCATGGTTTTTAAGTCCTTCTGCCCACACAATCTCTCCCTCCCATGTATCAGCGTCAGCAAAAGAAAGGTTTTGATAGTCAGATTTTGCTTCCATTCCAGCAGTGTTGTTTCTGGTATTGAGGTTTTCGAGTCGAGTGCTTAGTTGCTGTTGAGCAATCTGCAGTTCCTTAATTTGCTTTTCAATTTCCGCTAATTTTACATGAACTATTTCCCCAAAAGATTTTCGGGACATAAATCCCACAAATACGCCCCAAAAAGGAATGAAGCGCTCCCATGTCCCGCTGCTCAAATCTTTAATTGTTGGTTGATTCCACATTCCCGGAATTAATTTTTCGAGTCGAATGAGCCCCTCGCGAATAAGTTCCAATCTGTGAATATCAGTAATCGTTGCGTTTGAATTCATCATCGTTATTAATAGTTCAGCAGAAAGCCCTTCGATAAACTGTGCAAATTTATTTTCAATATCTTTGATCGTTTGATCTTTCATGCCCTCTGACAACCCGAACGATTTTATTTGATGTTCTAAATCAACAAGTTGCTCTAACGCTTGTTCCAATTTTAATCTAGATAACCACGCAGCAATTACCCTATTGACTCGACTGTCTATCGCCCGATTCCCGTTTTTTTTATCTTTAGTACTAATAATAAACTGAGAAGCTGCTGAAATTCTATTTTTTATTGCTAACAGTTTATTCATTTGTTCAGAAAATGTTAGCTTATTTAAATCTTTCAAATCCTTAATGAATTCTGAAAAAAATCCATCTTTTTTAATTTTTCTGGCATATTTAATTTTATTCAAATTATTTTCAATATTATTATTTAAGTCGCCTACCGTGTTTGCTTGGAGCACCTGTTGAACACACTCATTTAAGCTATCTTGCAGGTCGTCGTCTGCAGTTCTTAATTCAGGTCGAGAGCCTCCGTTTTTTAGCTCGTTAAGTTCTTTGACCCTTGCCTTCCCAATCAAGAAAAGATTGTTCTTCATTTCGTCAGACAATTCATCGCTAGAGAATGTACGAATGCTGCCGATGACCTGAAGCGCATTAAAAAGCAGCGCGTCGTAATCATTTACTGCATGAAGAGCTTTCCCAAGTTCGATTTCTGCTCTTAATTTTTCAAATCGATCATTTTTCAAAACCCATTCCATAGTCAGCGGGGCTTTCGCCTCTTTTCCTGGTTTTGACGGGTCACTAGGATTCTTTGGACGACTAAGCAAGTACCGCCACACAAATTTATGATTAAAAAATTTAATCCAATGAAGATATCTGTAAACTATTGATGAAGGGGGTAGCTTGTCGCCGATTGATTTCTCTTCATATTCAACATAGCGTCTAAATTCATTAATTACTGTAAGCGCCATCATTCCCAAAAACACAAAAGGTGCTGTTAGTTTGAACAATGTTATTGCAAATACCGGTTTCAAAAACAAACTGACACCAATTCCAGCTGAAAGCGCCAAATAGCCACTCATCACCCACGAAGACTTACCAAGAAGCCGCGCAAATCCAAGAAGAATCGGGCCAATTCCAAATGCGAAAAGAAAACCTAAGAGCGGTGGATAAATGAATGTAACCGGAGTCGCAGTTAAAAAGTGGTAAATACCCTCATTTGACGCATAGACTGCAATTTGAAAGATTCGATACAGCATGACACCCAACCCAAAATAAAACCCGGTATTAAATGCTGTGTTCTGCCACGCTTGAAACGTTTTCACGTAGAAACTAAAATTTGAATCGTCTGATTTTCTGTCAACCGCAAGGTTAAACTCCCCTTTGATTGAAAGGCGCAGAAGCCTGCCAACTGCTTTAATTCGTCCCCAATGAAATTTTTTATTGGCGTCAGCTGTTGGATAATTAATAATGTCGTTTCCGGATGCATCCTTTTGTATCAATTCCCTCGATAAAAACCACACGTGAAAAGCTGCAAACGCCAATGACCACAATACAGGAATACCAAAAAAAAGAGCCCATAATGTACTGTGAAAAATAAGTGCGCTGGTGAGCGTTACAGCGAGCCCCACAAAAGTATCAAAATAAAACTTATAAGATGAAAAAAGAGTGATGTCTTTAGATTCTCCACTAATACCCGTAAACGTAGACCATGGTAATTGCTGGTCTCGAATCACAATACTGAGCATTCTTTGAAATTTATAAAGATAAAGCCCGATCAAAAATATTAATCCGATTGCAGGAATAAAAAAAGCATTTGAACTGATAAAAGTTGCTGCCGTTGCTGCGCTTTGGAGATGTGAAAAATAATAAAAATGAGTTAGCCTCTGTCCTATAATTCTCAATAAATTGGCACCACTAAAAATGGGGGCTAAAACTAAAAAAGGCGTAAGAAAAAAACCAATCCTGCTCCCCCAAACAATCCACTGGCTTATAATTGTCCCCATTGGAAGATACCATTGATCACTATAATTTTGAGCACCCATCACAAACAACTTCCACATATTTTCCCAAAAATATCGCGTTAATTTAAATGGATCTGAGAGATGAATCGTTGTGGTTAAATAAAGCAGTACTGTTTTATTCCACCCTTCACCCTTCAAACTTCCCAAATAAATTGGAAGCACAATCACATTGACCAACATCCAGGCAAAGAGGACGGCCATTTTGGTAACTGGAAATACGAAATAAGAAGGAAACGCCATCATCACACCTGCGACAACCGCCCACATCACACCTCCTGTTAACAATTTTCTTGCAACCGGATTCATTGCATTAAACACTGAAGATCGACTCAGAAACTGGGCTACACCACCGGTAAAAAAATGGACACCAAGCAAAAAAACAACAATTCCTCCTCCGCCCAGAAATCCTTGAAGTGCGGCGCTTGAAACTAAATAAGGTAAAATAAAAATACAGAGGTAGGAAAATGGGAGCAATGTAGCGCTAATTACAATACCCAGAAAAGGATGTTTTTCAAAAAAAGTGGGAGGCGCAACACTTCTACTTAAAGCGCTCGACCGTGCTTTTGTAAGGGCAGAAATAACAAAAAGGAAGAAAACAAGACCTGTCAATAAACCGAGCGGGGCATGACCCATAACCAATGGAGACATCACAAAGTCAATCAGTTGAAGTGTATCTGGATTATAAAAAGCTCTCATACCAGAAAAAGATGGGACTAAAATAAGCATAATTGCCAACCAAAACTGGAAAAAAATTGGAGTCAGATAGCCCAATGTTCCTTGCATCGCAACTCGAATAGCTCCCAAGGGAGATCCGCCTGCAAGTTCATTGTAAACCTTCATCAAGTCTCCCTGAAACCATCTAACAAAATTGCGTTGTACATTTTGAAAAAAATTGGTTACCGAAGGTTCTGTAATCGCTAAATTTCGCACAAAAGCTGCGCCTGCGGTGCTTCCTTCATGAAAATCATGACTCAATTGTTTGGCAAAAATAGCGCCGTAGGCACCTCCAACAGAACCTGCAAGAAAAAGACCAATCAAAAATGAAGCCAGTGGAATTGCGAAACCTAAAAATGTCAAAAGCACAGCAAATTGCGCTTGGAGCGCAGCTAATGCAACAATAGCGCAAGTCGCTCCCATAGCGCCGCCAATAGTGACAAAGAGAGGAACAAATTTCGGAGGTGTTTGAAAATTCCGTCTATCTCCTTTGCCGTACCAGCGATCCAAAATAATTAGCCCCTTTCCTGTGAAATTTCCACGACCCAGCAACAACTGATCTGCTGTGGAATAAAAAATTGCGTTTGCTGCCGCAGAATCCTGTAGACGCGTCCAAATAGTCGCTTTTTCACCCTGTGTCACAATCTTTGTCAGTGGAATAAGAATTCCATAGGGGAATGTAGGTTGAGACGCAACCTCAACTGCTTTTCGAATTGGAAAAAGAAGTTCGGGTTCATTGGGAAAGTCTGGGTTGTCGGGATTATCTCCTCCACGATTCTTGTCATCCATTGTAAATACAGCCCAAACCCCATTTGGATTCGCCTGAAATATGTGCTCAATTTCATATTTTCCACTTTGGTTAACCGTCACTTTCTCGCCAATCTTGATGCATCTTCTGAGATAAGTATTGGGTTTATACCCAAACATTGTATTTTCATCTTCATAAAGCTCTTCAGGAAAATATCGCGCTCCCTTTCTGTGTGGTTTAAAATTTGGCGTCCACATCCCATTGATGGCAAGCCGATTAAAAAATCCCCTGCCCATAAAAAGTCCCGAAACACCAAACAAGCCGCTGACAATTATCTGCAGCCAAAAAATATGAGTTGAAACCAACTCCCTTGCCATGGAAAACCCTAACAAGGCAGCTAAGACACCAAATATTCCGATTAAAAATACTGCTACACCATCCTTAATCCTGCCTTGCAATCGTGCTTGAGGAATCACTTCTCCATCTTTGACAAGAGGAGGTCCGTCTTCGCCCTTTTGAAAAGCCACAAAACTCGCGATGTCGCCTTGTTTTTTTTCAAATTGCATATCATATTGAGGTGCATAATAAACGAGCTTGTTTCCCACATCAGTAATGGCCTTCTCATTCCGAAGCGTTCCATCTGAATTAAACTCAGGTCTTACATAAAAACCATTTTCTCGAAATCGAGTGTACCCAGTAATGGCAACTTGACACCTGATGTAATTGAGCGTCTTTTCAATAAATTCATATTTGCGTTCGTTTGCTGCATCATGTGGATTTATTTTATGTTTTCTAATGATGTCGTAGTCATTTTCGGTAAGCACTGTCAAAATTACATTTCCAAATGGATCTAAATTATTTCCAAGCGTATCAATCATATTCTTAATAAAATAAAATTGGTCTGCCATGTAATTTTTATCATCTCCAAATAAGAGCGCTGATGAAGCCGGGGTAGGAGGCTGCGACAATTTCTTTACAAGTTCGTCGACTTGCATATTCGTTTGATACCCATCAAGCATTGCTTTTAACAAAGCGGCTGAAACAGGAGGCTTTACAAAATCCATCCGTGGATAAAGAAATGAGGTTTTGAATTCACTTTTAATTTTAACAATCTCCTGCCCTGTTTGGCTTGCCAGCGATACTCGATTCCCTAATTTATCTTCAATAAAAATCTGATTTTCATCACCTGATACATGCGCAGGAAAAGTTCTCATTTCAGATCGCGCCCCTGGCTTTCGATCTACTACATTAAATTGCTCAACTTCCACCGCTTCCACGCGGTGTCTTCTTTCCTCCGGCGTAGCGTTTCCTCCTCGTACTTCATAAAGCATGCCTGACAGCCAAGACCAAATCATGACATGAGCGTTATTCCAATAGAGAACGGATGAAAGAAAAGAAATAAATACGATCATTGACATACTAGAACTAGGTAAAACAATTGTAGTCAACGTCTGCACAAGTAAAAATCCTGTGTACGCTGCCATAAGCGAAATGTAAATAGCAGCGCGCCATGTAAAGTTAGGCGGCATCTCTTCCCGTCCAGGCTCTTGAGGCATTTTCCCGCCATACAGAAATGGGTAAATCAAGAAGTGATACCACTTGTATTGATTCGCTCCACCAGATTTCATACTCTTTAGTTTTGCAATTTGCGCGAATCCAATAAACCATTGGAGGCATACGAGAAGAAATGTGAGGGTTAAAAAAATTGAATTGAGCGTCACAATCCATTCTCTATTCATTCGTTTTTGCGAGCCACGGTCACGAAGAAAATCAAATGTTAAGAAACGTTTTCTCAGTCCATTCTCTTTTTGATTTAGAGTACCATTTAATATTTCGTTTTTTACCTTTGCATTATTTTGCGCAACCAGCATTTCCATTACTGGCTCCACCATCTTTTGAACCTCAATGTTCTGAGCGCTCATCATCACAGCACGGTTCTTGATTTGTTTTTGATTCAGGTGTGTCAAATCATCCTTTTGGAGAATACCAGATTCAAGAAATGGAAGATTCCTTGCCGACGCAATGACGACCAGAAGATCTCGCACACTGAACGCTCCATTTACAATTGTGTTCAAACCATCTAGATCCTTAATAATTCTTTTGATTTGATATTTATTTAAATAATCAGCGCTTATCGCCTTTGCCAAAAGCGTTTTTTGTTCATCAGTTAACATGGGATTGACTATTTGATTTTTATTAAGTTCATAATCAATAAATTCTTTGGGTCTCATCTTTTGCTCTACGTCAGTCAAAGAAAGGGGTGCGTTATTCGTTACATCCTTCAGAAAATAAACTAACATTTTCTCCTCAAGGTTAAAAAGCTGCTGCAATGTTTGTGCCGTGTCGCTTCGAATGTCCAATATTGCTGCAAGCACGCGGTTGGGATCTGTGTGAATATGTTCCGGCATTTCTACCAGATTCTCAGACATAATTGTTTTAAGGTCACTAATAGCAGCATTAATTTCTTCGGAGGTACTTAACTGAAGCAACCGTTGTTTGCTGTTGTCCGAAAGTTTGCCATAAAACTTATTTTGTCTGATGGTCCAATCTAAAAATTTCGTTTTATCGTTTCGAAGTTCAAATGGTTCTGCCATTGTAATCGGCAGAGATTTTGCCTGCCTTGTAAACAGCCGGGTCATGACAAATTGTTTTAAAAGAGCATCATCCTCTAGCATTCGTGAATCAAAGCTAAGACCGTGCGCAAGTACGTCAAAGCGGAATGTTTGCGTCATCCTTCTGCCATATTCAAACAACGAGGCATAAGCAGTTTTTTCAATATTTTTTGATTTTAGGTTCTGTAAAAATGTGATTAAGTCGGTGCTTTGCGAAGCCCTCTCAATATAATCATTGTAAATCTCTTTTAACTGCAGATCGTTGTTAGTAGTTGTTTCAACTGATTGACTAAGCGCTGTTTTTTGATTCTGCTCAACAGGAAATACAGAGCGCTCAAGTTCCCATGCGCTGCGAAACATCACTTCCCGCAATTTCTCCCCTTCACCACCTGCATTCAGCATAAAGTTTCTTGTGTGGTCTAGCGGATCAACGTTGCTCAACTTACGCGCCATTCTATTAAAACTCATCCACTGGCCAGTGACACCACCCAAAAGAGGGTCATCTACCTGTTGCCAAAAATGCTTAGACTGGTGCATAAACTCGAACACATAAGCAATAATTTCTGGAAAAAGGAGTGGGCGGCCAAGATTATGCGTTTTAAGTTCATTTGCGATTAAACCCAAAGCTGGAATTTGATTTTTATGTTCCTGGTTGATTTCACCAATTCGTCCTTGAGCCATTAAAAACACAAAAACTCCTTTTTGGAAAACCTCTTCAAGATCCTTAGTCTCAAATTGCTGTTCGCTGTTAACAAGGGCCGCGGCATTTCCTCGCGTCATAACAATTTCTAGATGTTTCCAGTATTGGTCATAATAACTCCAAACTTTTTTGGTTCGGTCTGCTAATTCTTTTATTTGTTTCAATGTCTCAGGCTTGCGCTCGTCAAGCGAGCTTTTGCGCATTCGTTCGTACCAAGAATCAGCAACTCCTTGATACTGGTCATAAATTGAAAATTTCAAGAGCTCCTCTTCTAAGAATTTATCCACATTCAAATGGCTGGAACTAACAAGCTCTTGGGTAAAATCATTCATTTGGTCTTTCTTTGTAATATCCCACTCTTTTTCAATGGGGTAACCCTTGAACAAGCCAAACAATTGAATGTGTTTCTCTAGCCAATCCGCAAGAGTTGTAATGCCTTCTGTTTTAATCCGGAGTGATTTGAGCGAGCGGTTGATTTGCGTAATCTGCATCTCAAGAAAGAAAATTTTAAATTGAACCTCTTCTTTAGCTTGATCAAATTGCCTGCCCTCATGACCCAGACTTGCTTCGCGTGCTTTCAAATAAAGTATTTTATGAAGCTCGTAAAGATTACTTACATTAACCCCCAAAATTGTGGCTTGATCAAATTGAGCATAAGTTTGGTAAATGTAAGCTAATTTCTCAGAAGTTGGGACGTTGTCCGTCACTTTTTCTATGCGAAGCTTCGCGAGTTCATCAATTAGATTAATGCGCTCCTTAAGTTCGGTTTCTAAATCGGTAATATTGTCAAACTTTCTTGCATAAAATGAAATTTTTCCCATGAGATCAATGAAGTCTCCGCGCTCTTCAACTCCAGAGTCCGCTTTTTCAAATGTCTTTATCAAATTTTTCCTAAATGAGCCATATACCTGAGAAGAAGAGAGATTGTCCATATAATAGTTAAAAGTCACGCTTTTTAAAACTTGACTAAACATCTCCGCGTTCTCTTTGCCATCCTCAGCAAAGGAAAGAAGAAGACCAATATGCATTGATTTTCTAATATCAAGTTTTGCATGTTCATCGCCTGCCAAATTCTTCACAATTTTTTGGACATCATCTTTGACAAGAGCTGCATCCCAAAGCAGCAGAGCTGCTTCATCAAGAAGACTTTCTTCATTCTCAGGCGTAAATAATCTGTCAATTGAATCACTTTGAATGCGCCCTTTTTCGTCAAGATCATTTTTAGTAAGCCCATAACTTTCAGCAATCTTTTCGCGTGCACGAATATCCACCGACGTTGTTAAAAGAAATCGACTAGCAAGAAAACCTTGAATCAGACCCATATCAACTCCTCGCTCAGAGCGTTTCTTTGATTCCCCGAGTAAATCCAGTTTTTCTCCATCTAATAGTCGTTCAAACAAACCGATGATTTCTTTGTTATTAGCTGCAATACTTTTAAGAAGCGTGAGATACACTTTTTCGCGCGCATCGAGTGAAAACTCCTTCCAATACTCAAGGTCGTTTTCTGCAATTTTTAATTGATATTGATTAAGCTTTTTTGGATCTGGCTTCATAAGACCCAAAATGGAAGAAGCATGACCAAGTAAAATAGAAACTTGCTCCGAACCTCTAAATTCTTCCGCACCATAGATTTGAGTGAGAAACTTTAAAAGTTCTACGCCATCAGGAGTTGGCACCAAATCGGCCAGATAATTAAGCCTCGTAATTTCTTCATCAATATCTACACTAGGATTTTGAGAGCCTGCTTCAGAAAACTCCATAAGAAGTCCTAAAACAAGCTCGCTTGCTTTTGACCGTGGCACTTTTAGAGAATCTTCAAGTTTGTAACGCGCCAAAAGAAATTCACCAAGTTGATTGGCATTTATTTTTCCGTCCCTCACCCATTGAGCGACACCATTCAGTGCTTCCGCCTTTGCGGCAAAATCAGCTGTAAAATCCGCACTTTCAGCAAGCTTTGAGCCAATCAAAAAGCCTAAAATATTTGTGAATGGCTTATTGTTATCATATTTAAATTGGACAACTTTCCCGTCAACTTTGATGTTTAAGGCGTCAAGCTCTTGAGCGATGCCGCGCAGGCTAGAATGGACACTCAAAATCTGTTCCAAAGTTGATTGATCTTTAATTAATGCAAGATTAGTTTCTAAATCACTCAATCTTTTGACTGCGTTTAAAGCATCTTCAATTGTTCCAGATTTAAGTGTAGCCAAATAGCCATAAATCACTTGGGCGGGTTTGCCTTTGGTGGCTTGTTTTATGATGGGGTTTTCAAGTGCATTCAAATCTTCATTGGTTGAATCGGATGCAGCATTTGAAAGGGTATACCCAATTCCCTTTTGAATCTTTGGAATAGTTTGGAGTTGGGTGAGGAATGCTTGTTTTTGAGCATTAGGGAGAGCTTTGACTTCATTTGAAAGAGCTGCAACCGAAGTGAGTTGATCGAGGTTTCGGCTTATTAATTGGATTTCTGCATCGTGGTCATTCGCATCAATTTCTTCAAATTCTTCTGTAAGCGCACTTAGGAATGAAGAAATGCTTTTTTGATTAAGATTTTCCTTATGCGGCAATTTTAAATCAATCGCTAAGCCTTGTTCAATAACTTGAAGTGTGGGATGTGTTACTGCCAGCTTCTGATTAAAGCCCAAACTAGCTCTGTCTGCTCTCTCTAAAGCATCACGAATTCTAGGGAGTGTCTCTATTGATTTCACAATATTCTGCGCCACCTCTTGCGCATCCATCGTTGACGGAGACTCTTCACTCACTTCACTTTCAATCCTGCCCAAAATAAGTGAAAATGATTTTTCGTTTCGTATGTCTGTTGCGTTAACTCCGGCTGCAATTAATGTTTGTTTTTGTAGCTCTTTGTAGTGTTCCCGTAACTCTCTTCCCGTCATGCCTGAAATGCGGATTACCTCCGGAGCGACTTGATTGTCTTTTTGAAGTTCAATCAATTCATCTTTTAAATCAATTTTTTCGCTCACCGAATTAACAACAGTACCAATGATGAGTGATGAGGGCTCAGCTTTATACGCAAAACTATTGGCTAAACTTTTGAGAACATCTTCAAGGCTGCTGGCATCTTGCGAGTCAAGTTTTTCTACTTCCACTTTTACTTGATTAATCAATTCTTTTAACTGATCAACCGTTAAACCCGGATCCACGAGGAGTTCTTTTGCAAATCCAATCCCAACTCCTTCGGTAAATTCTTTTAGGTCTTCAGGAGTTTTGATTTCTTTTGCAATAGACGGGAATTTTTCGACAAGTGCTGGTATTAAGGTTTTTCCTATGCCGTCTACCGTCAAATAATCAACAATTGTTTGTGCATCTTCAAAAAATTGGCGGGCTTTGACTTCATTTTTTGCAGTTCCATCAAGATTGAACACAGAACTCCAGTCGTCATATTCTGTGCGAATTCCTTGCGCAATCGCCATTGCGAAACCCATGTCATCACCATCTTCAGCACGGACGTTGAGGAGACTTCCATCTTCATGCCTTTGATAATGGTCAAGGCCTTTGTATGTATTTGGTGGAAGTGCGGCACGCTGTACCGGACTGAATTTAGAAAGCGGCACAAGATTCCCAGCAATTGTAATGATTTTTTGGATTTCCTTCTTGCGGTCATCTAAAGATTGCTTAACCCACTCCGCCCGCTCCTCTTCATCCTGTAAATGAGAACCCGAAAGAAGCATGCCCCAATAACCCATCCCAACACCGATGGAGTAACCTTCTCTAAGAGACTTAATTGTGTTTAGCTTGAGATTGATTAAAATATTTTTTTGCGTTTCATCCATGCCTGGCCAATTCTTTTGTTCCAATTGATCAACGTAGCGGACAAGGTAAGCAGCGGGCAGGTCTTTAATTTCCTCGTCGGTAATTAATAAATTTTGACTATTAACGGTAACTCCAAAACTCTTCCTCGCCTGCTCAATAATGTCAGCCGTTGCTTGTGCTATTTCAATTACCTGGTCAGACGTCGTTATTCCTTTAGCATAAAGCGCTTCACTAAATGCCGTCACACCGTAAGCACCACTTAATTCCTCATCGCTTAAAGTGCGGTTAAGCAACGCTTCATATGCCTTACGTTTTAGGTTGAGATCTTCCGTTAGAACATTTCGAGAGATATCTTTGTATTCAATGCGGGGGAGGATGATATTTAAATTATAACTTCCTGAAATCAACTCGATTAAACGTTGATGGTCCAAATCTGGATTACTCGCATCTGCAAGGGTTAATGGCGCATTCAGAAATTTTGAAGCAGTTGAATAAATCGCAATTGCCACAATCCGCGAAAACCCAACTGAGTTGTTGATGCTCTGAGGACCGCTTTCTGCTGAATGCAACGCATCTGCTATTTCCTTAGCTTTAGGAAGGGCTTGAGTGAGATTAGAAATCCACGTGTCAAAGCTGATTGGTGTTCTTTTTCCTTTCAATTCATTTGATTTGTAAAGATCGTAAAGCCCGCCTAGAAAATTCGCAAAACCAAGCTCGTTTAAATCAACCCCTAAGCGCTTGAGTAGTTTCTTAGCATCTCCATCCAACTCAACAGGCGCTTCAAAGTGAATTCCCCAGAATGTATTCACTTTTTCTTTATTATTAAGCAGTTTTTTAAAGACATCGTTTCCGGCCGCATCTTTTGTTTTGAGCTTTTCAAAGGAAATGGTTAATTGGTCAATCCACTCACTTCCTTTGTGATTGTATGTTTTTGCATACATACCAAAAATATTTGAAAAAAGCTTGGAAAGATTTTCTTTGTCAATGTCCGAAATAGTTTCACTGGCTACAATTTTGTCCCGAAGTAAATCAATTGAAGTCTGATGTTCGGTAAAATAATTTGGATTGAGTAATTCATCTGCATAAACGATTGGTGGAGGCGTGAATTTGGTAGAATTTGGCGAACTTGGATCCTTCGCGGAGTTTACCCTGAGCGCTAGATCCTTCACTTCGTTCAGGATGACACGCGAAGGGCTCAGGATGACATCATTCGTTGGAGAATCGTCCAAATCAGCTGTCAACGTAACATTCGTGGTCGGATTAGTATTTATCACTACGATGTCATTCTGAGGCGAAGCGGACGTGTCCGCCGTTAGTGCGCTCGAAGGGTTCGTTGAGTTAAAAGCTATTTCAATAATTTGATTAACGCTTGAACCATCCGTTTGGGTGCTAGAAATATCGAGCAATAAATCAGTTACTTCTGTTTGCAAATCAAATGGAATTTGTTCTGCATTTACACCATTCAGAGCTATGTCCGCACAATTGGAACAACTCGCCAGAATTTGTTCGATTGCCTGATTTTTTACCGCCTCACTAAAGCTATTTTCCATTGCAATCGCGTGGGCAATTTTTACTTTTTGTAACGCATTTGCTTGATTTTCTTCTCCAAAAAGCCTATTTAACTCTCTTGAACTTAAAGTTTTCGCGATTAAACTAATTGTTTCCGAATCGACGCGCCCTTCACCAACCGATGTTTCAAAATGGGTCAAATCCTTGTCCATTAAAATCCCAATGGCTTCCGGCCACTTTTTAGTTAATTCAAATTCTGCATTGCTTGCTTGCGCATCAGTCCCAACCGTTAGCGCAGAACCAGACCCAAGGCTCGATTGTAAATTCCCAGATTTTTGTTTAAGCGCTTCTATTTTTTGCTGGAGCCTGTGGTAAGCAGCGATTAATTTAAACTCACTGTCTGCAAGTTTCCTTTCAGCAGAGTGAAGCTGCTCTAAATCTTCTTTGGTTTGGCCAATTGACACATTCCGCTCAGCAAGCCGCCTAATGTCAGCGTTATATTGGTTTGCCCTTAGCTGATATTCTTCTTTGAGGCTAGTCACACTATTCTCAAGCGCCTCAATGTCTCTAACTAAATGATTAAATTCGTGCTTTAAATCTATTTCTGCGCGCTCAGCTTCAATTTGCCGTTTACTCAAATCAATTTCTGCTTTTTTGTGCCGCTCGTGCCATCCGCCATTCCAAATTATTTTACTCCACCCAATGATGAGCATATTTCCATCTGTTTTAGGTTGATTCACTCTTCCTGGTTCGCCAAATTTAATCCAAATACGCGCCCACTCACTATTAATGGTTTGTATTTGAAGGCGAGCCTGCTCAACCAAAGCATTTGCCCGCTGTATCAATGGGCTGTTTTCAATTATTTTTTCCTCAATGTTTTCATGTGAGGCTGCATCTTGACTGGTAGCTCTTTTTAGTTTCGTGATGAGTTCTTCTGGTGTTTCGGTAGCAGGATTAATGGTGATGCGAATTGGCGCTCCAACAATACTTGCAATCTGGTCAAGTCGGCTCGCTAAAAGTGCTTTTGCCTGATTTAGCTCGCGCGCAGTTCTGTCTGCTTTTTCACTTGTTGAGATTTGGTCATCAAGCGTTGCGGCACCCACTTGATATATTACGGAACCCATGTTCGCAAATTGGTCTGCATCGTGCTGCTGCTTTGGAAGCACAGTTCCAGTCAAATACACCGATGCAAGATAATCAGTAATCGCGCTTTGTAGTAAAAGTTCCAAGTTTTGCTTTTTGTCTTTAAGGTCAATGTCTCCAATCTCTCCATTAAGTTGATTGAGTTTTTTGTAATTACCAGTCCAAAGGTCGGCTGCATTAACTTCAACGTAAAGCATCCCTTCTTTAAATACGCCTTTAAACGGTTTTGCGAAATCCGGAAGAGAATTTAAATGACCACTTGTGATATTTTGAGGGCCTGGAACAATGGACCATGCGCCATTTGATGTTACGGCATTGCTTTCGGCTGGGATTTTACTTTTGTCTCGCTCAAGCAAGGACATCAGATAATCACTTGCATTTGTAATCACCTTCTCAGTCGACCCGTTCCCGGATGTTGTGAATGTAATCGCTCCCTTGTCATCGTAAGAAACATCGATTCCATTCAGCGTGTCATTATTACTCGGAGTGGCATTTTCTGGGGTAGGCAATTTGTCGAAATTTTCCCACCCACTGTGAGTTCGTTCGGCTTCAAGCGAACGGCGATTTATTTCTTCGTGAATCAAACTTTCTTCTAATTTTCCAAGCTCTCGTTTATTATCAGCTCTTGAATTAATCAATTGTTCCGGTGCCGCGCCAAAACTTGATTCTGCTACTGATGGGTCATTGGTGTCGTCAATATGCCGCCTGAGCTTTTCATGACGCGTTTTGAGTCCAGTAATGACAGGTTCATAACTTTCAATTTGCTTCTCAATTTCATACGGCCGCCTTCTGGCGTCAGCTGAAATCTGCCGAGAATGAACCAAAGCCTGCCTGGCCATGAGCTCTCTATGCTTCATTTCATTTTCAATTGGTTTTGGATCAATTCCAAAAGCACGGGTAACCAAATGAAGTCCGCCTGCAATCGCTGGTCCAGCAAGTGGAATGTGATGTAAAAATTCGCCTGTTTCTTCAATGCCTTTTCCGAGCAGCCACCACGGTAAGTTAAAATAAGGTCCGATTAAACTAACGCCCAAATACTTTTCACGGCCTCTGAGTAAATCACCGGTGGCACTGACACCGAACTCCAACTTATTGCGTCCAAATGTTTTTCTTTGGGTGAAATACTTCCAAGTAGATGCATTTGATGCCAGATAATCAAGATGCGCAGATGTATTTGTCATCTCTCCGATGGCTTTTCGAAGCGCTTGAAACTCATCAAAAAACTCCCAATCACCAACTTCATGGCTCGCTAAGTAAATTCTCTCGGCATCAAGTGAGTCGAAAATTACGTCCGTTAACTGTGCTGGAGAAATATTCTGACTATTTCCACGAATTTTTTTAATTTTTTCTGCCGCACTTTTAATCTTTTGAATGGCAGCGCCAGCTTCCGGAGACGGGTTTTTTTCTTTCTCAAGGCGGGCTTGGAGTATAAGAAGTGAATTTGAAATGGACTCTGTGTGTTTTTGAATGGAGTTTACATCATAGGGTTGTAATTTATTTTTTGCTAAATCAGTGACTTGATATCGAAAATCCCCATCAAACATTTTTTTAAAATCGGTATCCCCATCACTAATGCCCAGTACTGCCTGAAGCGTGAATACCGCTTCATCAAAATTCCGCTCAGCCGTAACCCGCTCATAGTGAGTGCGTTCCGCCTCAGCAGTCTTAATTAAAAACGCTTGCGTTACCGCATCATCAGAAGGATTTTCATCTTTTTCTTTCTCTAGTGCGGCAAATGCATTTTGAATCTCTTTTTCTACTTGCACACGTACCGCAAGCGCCTGCCTCCGGTTCTCAATGAGAAGAAAAGCCCCTTCAATTTGCACAGCAAGCGTTTTTGAAAAATTTTTCTTTTGGATGCTAGCAAGTTCGGCTGCGACCTTGGTTTCATCTTGAATTGAAAAAAGCCCCGGACCAAAACTCAATTTAATGCTCAGGAGAGCGCTTAACCAGCTTTCGATTTTGTCACTGCCAATAAAAGAAAACCTGTCTTTTGAAAGGTCCCCAAGCTTAGAAAATAATTTGGGGTCGGTAAGTCCTTCTTCTGTTCCGAATTTTGCAAGAACCAACCCTCCCAGAGCATTCAAGCTGAGCCAGTTAAAAACTGAGTGATCAAGACCTGTACCTTCCACAGCTTTTTCTGCTTTTTTGAGTTGGAGATTAGCAAAACTCCAAGCATTGTCAAAAGTTGGATTTTTCATATTTTTACCAAAATTTTCATTTGATTCTGAAATTCCAAACCCA
>JAHFHD010000119.1 GCA_023247075.1 Candidatus Omnitrophota bacterium
GTTGAAGAGATTGCGCGGATTTATGGGTATGACCAAATCCCAGAGTCATTTCCATCTTTAGCACCTGCTGTTTCTTCTGGCAATGAAGTTTTTTTGCTTGAACACAAGCTGCGTGAGTTGTGTTCTGGAATGGGTTTTTTTGAAGCACTCACTTTTAGCATTATTGACCGACGGCCGCTCACACAACTTAATCGCGAGCAGCCCAATTGGCTCACACTGGTCAATCCCCAAAATCGTGACTTGAACCTAATGCGTCCGAGTTTGCTGCCTGGACTTTTGGAAGCAGTTCGCCGGAATCAAAGTGTTGGTGAACATTTGGTGAAGCTGTTTGAGATTGGAAATCAATATTTAAATCAAGCAAAAGGCAGATTTTCTTTTGAAGAGCGTGTGCTTGGTATTATTTTATATGGCGAACAACCGTCGAACTGGATGACTAAAAACAAGCCCACTTCGTTTTTTGATGTAAAAGGGGCCGTGACAAATATTTTAAACCAGCTTCGCGTCAATTTCTCGGAACATCCACTCAAACCAAACACTTATTGCGCTTCTAGCCAGGGAATTGAAATTGTGTCAGGTGAAATTTCACTTGGCTATTACGGAACAATTGCTAAAAGCGTGCTTCGTGCCTACGATTTGGAGCAGCCTATTTTTTATGCTGAGTTAAATTTGGAGCGCCTTACAAGGCTTGATGCAAAAGAAATTACCGTGCGTACATTGCCCAAATTTCCTTCTATTGTCCGGGATTTAACCGTTATTCTTCCCGAAACAGTTCGGTCAGGTGAGGTGGAGACGGTGATTTATGAGCTTGGTAAATGCCTCATCAAAAATGTTTTTGTTTTTGATTATTTTAAGGGCAACAAGCTCCCAAGCCAAAAGAAGAGTCTTTCGTTTAGTATTCATTACCAGGCTGAGGACAGAACGCTTCAAAATGAAGAAATTAACGAGCTTCACTTTTCAATCGTTCACGCACTCAGCGAAAGATTCGGCGCCCTGCTGCCGTCAGGCTGATGGATTTATTCAATTCAGATCAAGACTCAATTCAAAATGAGGATTTGAAAGCGCCCGCCTCAGCGCCTCTTGCAAGCCGATTAAGACCCCTTAAACTTTCTGAAATTGTAGGCCAGGAACATCTCCTTGGTCCGGGTAAGTTGCTGCGCCGCGTCATCGAATCAGACCGGCTCACAAGCTTAATTTTATATGGACCTCCAGGGAGCGGAAAGACAACGCTTGCGCGTGTCATCTCCAAAATGACGGGTGCGCGCTTCAAAACTTTGAATGCGGTAATGTCGAGCGTGCAGGAAATCCGAAAAATTTTAGAAGAGGCCAGAGTTTTTAGCGCACGTCAGAATTTACGCACCCTTCTTTTTATTGATGAGATTCATCGTTTTAATAAAGCCCAGCAAGATGTGCTCATGCCGGATGTTGAAGAGGGAATCATTGTGCTGATTGGCTCTACGACTCACAATCCTTCTTTTTCAATTAATGGACCTTTGCTTTCCCGCTCACTTATTTTTGAACTGACTCCGCTCTCAGAATCACACATCATTGAAATTTTAAAAAGGGCAGTCACAGACCCCAAGCGCGGCTTAGGGTTTACGCCGATTCAGGCGGAGCCGGAGGCGCTTAAGCATCTTGCAATCCATGCTTCAGGAGACGCAAGGCGGGCTTTGAATGCGCTTGAAGTCGGTGTTCTCTCAACTCCGCCTGCTTCGGATGGAATCATTTATTTTTCCAAGGCTGTCGCCGAAGAATCCTGTCAGCGGCGAATTGTTTATTATGATCAAGATGAAGATTACCATTACGACACCGCAAGCGCTTTTATTAAAAGCATGAGGGGAAGTGACCCAGACGCGAGTGTCTATTGGCTTGCAAAAATGCTTTATGCTGGAGAAGACCCGAGGTTTATTGTTCGCCGGATTCTCATTCTCGCTTCAGAAGACATTGGAAATGCCGATCCACAAGCTCTAGTTTTAGCGAGTGCGGGGATGCAGGCAATTGAGTTTATTGGTCTCCCTGAAGCGCGCATTGTTCTTTCACAGCTTGTCACGTACATGGCGCTTGCCCCAAAAAGCAATGCATCCTATTTGGCCATTGAACGGGCGACTAACGATGTCCAGAAAGAAGTGGCTCAAAAGGTTCCGGTACATCTACGGGACAAAAGTTATGCGGGAGCAAAGCGGATGGGTCATGGCGAAGGGTATGACTATGTTCATAAACACCAAGACCATTACGCCAAACAAGTGTATGTCGCGCGTAAAGGAGTTTATTACCAACCCACAAAATTTGGTTATGAGAAGGTGCATTTAGAGCGTCTTGAGGAACTCAAAAAGCTTGGTTCATAAGCGGTTCTTGGCAGTGATGAGGCATCATTTAATACTCATGTAGTTACCTTAACCACTGCACTTGTCACGAGTTGAAGATTTTAAATGTTCAAAATTTGAAACTTCCTATTTGGTCAGGTATTCTTCTATTGGGTTCTGAAAAGTTTAAATAATGCTGATTTCTTTAGTGCAAATAGTTAGGAAACTTAAAAAAGGAAAGGAAGGTTATGGGAATGAGTCAGACCGAAACAACCCAGCTCGAGCTTAGGAAAATTGGCAATGTTCAAGTGTTTGATTTAATCGGGGCGCTCGTAGGCGAAGAACTTGACTCCGTCATTCAAAAAATTGAACAAACCATTCATCGAAAAAAACTCAGACGCGTGATTATGAATTTGCAAAAAGTCCAGTCCATGGACGAAATCGCCCTCAGAAAAATTACCGCAGTTCTCTTGCGTCCCCAGCGAAGTTTGATCTTTGTTCCTGATGGAACTTGCCGAAGCTTGTTTGTTGGCACTCATCTTCCTGGCAATGTGAAACTGTGTAAAAATGAAGAAGAGGTAGCAAATGCGTTTGGCTCATTTCTCTTTGTTAAGGACAAGATGTTCGAAGTTCCGGTTGATGAGACCCAGCCAAAGAACGGTTCTACTGGTCTAGAACGCCGGAGAGAAAAGCGGATTCGAGTGGCAATTCCGATTGAAATGCGACTGAAGAAAAAGGACGGAAGCGATTTTCTGGTTAAAGCGATTGCAACCAATGTCAGCATCGGCGGATTGTTTGCTGAGTTTTTGGATTTGGATTCGCCTGACTACGCCACGATGCAGGAATTTCAGGGAACGCAAATCATGATTTATGCTCCACCAAACAACACGTTCAAAGAATCCATGACGGTGCCGGGAAAGATTTTGCGTTTTGAATTGCTCAAAAAACAATACGGAATTGCAGTTCAATTTGTTTAATTGAACTTAAAATTCAACTTGAATCGTGCATTGACAAAGATCATCCTGCCGTGATATAAATTTCATACCTACACTGACGGAGGTTCGTGGTGAAAGTTCACTTAAGCCATGAACCTCCGTTTATTTTAATCCTGTAAGCGTCCGTACTATGGAAAAAGACATTCGTTTTACCGAAAAAAAAGTGGATGAATCATGGAAATCCACTGCTTCAAGCCCCTCTAAAGAGAGTTCTAAGGAGGAAGTTAGCGAGCCTGCTCCAGCCCAAGAAGGAAAGATTAATTTTCAGTCCTATTTGAATTCTCTTGGATTTCAGTGCCTTATGTGTCTTGGGGAAATTCCTCCTCCAGGCTCTGAGAAGCCTGAAACCAATTGGGAAGCCGCAAAGGAAATCATTGAGCTCTTGCTTCTCATTAAAGATAAAACTCGCGGGAATCTTAGTGCCAAAGAAGAAAAAATGTTGACGCACTTGATTGCCGACCTCCAGCTACGGTTTGCACGTTTGAATACGCCGAGCGAATCATAAGGCATTATCTCTTGAAAAAATTCCGCACCACAATCCTCCGTATTTTAATCAGCCTCCTGTCGCTAGGTCTGGTTACTTATGTGGCACGGGGAAATGTGCTTCATGCGTTAAAACATTTTAGACACTTCAACCTGTGGCCATTTATTTTGGCTGTTGTGATTAATTTTGTGTCTTTACTCATCGTTAGCTTTCGGCTAAGGAAAATTCTTGCTGTCCATGAAATCAAACTTTCGATTGGGAGGATTTACTATTTGTGGATGATTAGTCTTTTTTTTAATTTATTTTTGCCTTCTGCGGTTGGCGGTGATGTTGCAAAGGCGTACTACATTTATAAAGATTCAAACCGGAAGCTTGAATCAGTGAGTTCGGTATTAATGGACCGTTTCCTCGGACTGATGGGGACAGTAGTGCTTGCATTGGGTGCATTTCTTTTTGCGCGTGCGAGCATCCATGAACCTCATGTTGGATTTTTTTTGGCGTTAATTTCCAGTATCTTGATTGGTGGAATTGCTTTTGTCACAAACAAGCCATTTTCAACTTTCATCCGGTCATTTCTGCTTCAGTTAACACCCAAAAAATTTAGGGAACAAGTGAAGCGTTTTCTTGATGAACTTGCACTCTACCACGACCGAAAAACAACCTTTCTCGTTGGTTTTTTGTATGCTGTTCTTGCCCAAACTTCCTTCATCGTCCTCTTTTATTTTTTAGCTCAAAGCATCCAAGTCCAATTACCGCTACCGCTTTTTTTTGTGTTAGTTCCAATCGTTACACTTCTGTCTATGATGCCTTCAATCGGGGGATTGGGTGTTCGGGAAGCAGCGATTGTGTATTTATTTAAAGCTTATGTGCCCGCAGAGCAAGCGGTTGCGCTTTCTATTTTGGCTGCAGTTTTCATCTATGGTACTGGTGCTGCTTGTGGTATTCTATTTGCTGTTTGTGGCGGTGGTCAAATGAAGGATTTTAACCGATTGAAAACGACGTCGTCTTAGGGAGGGTTGAACGTTGAATACTGAACTACTCAGCATTTTGGTATGTCCAGCGTGTAAGACGAAGGTTGAATTGTCAAACAACTCACTCGTTTGTCAAAACGAATTCTGCGCCTTGCGTTTCCCAATTCGCGATGGAATTCCAGTCATGTTAATTGATGAAGCCGAAAAGCCAAAGAAGTCCTAAGCATTCCATCCAGAAGGAGAGATGGCCGGTGAAGTCTGGGAAACGGGCGCTTGTCATCCACGGTCCAAACTTAAATTTATTGGGAAAACGGGAGCCAGATATTTACGGGTCTACTTCGCTTGCTCAAATCAACCAAGCACTTAAGGAGCTTGCAGAAACGCTTGACCTAAAGCTCAGTTGCATTCAGTCTAATCATGAAGGGGAACTTGTTGATTTAATCGGCGAGGCTCGCGGACACTTTGACGGGATTTTAATTAATCCTGCCGCATTTACGCATACCAGTGTTGCTATTCGAGATGCAATTTTGGCTTGCGGGATTCCTACCGTTGAAGTTCACTTGTCTAATATTCACGCGAGAGAAGAATTTCGGCGTCATTCGCTCGTCGCTGGTGTTTGCAAGGGTCAGGTAAGTGGTTTTGGACTTGAAAGTTATTTGTTGGGACTTCGAGCTCTCACGTCGGAACTTTTCAAACCTAAACGGTAATCTAAAGTGGTTACGTTGACGCACTAGTGGGTGCATACCACTTGATACGGTTGTTTTTCATGTCATCCTGAGCGAAGCGAAGGATCTAAGTTCGCCAGATTCTTCGGCTCCGCCTCAGAATGACACACTGGATGAAGTGGGATGCACCCGCACTAGTGGTTGCGTTGACAGTGAGATGGTATTTCAGTAAACTCTCACGTTATTTTTTTAAACTACAAATGGTGCGTAAGGAAATATTATGACGGTAAAAGAAGTTAAAGAGATGATTAACCTGATGCAAGAGCACGGCCTCACGGAGCTTGAGATCGAAAAAAATGGTTTTAAGATTCGCCTTAAAAAAGGAATCTCTGGCGGGATTTCATCAGAAATGTCAGGTGTTATGGTGCAAACCATACCGGCCCAATTTCAGGCAGCTGGTTTAATTGAAGCAAAGGCTGTCGTGGAGGATGCTGGGGTTTACACAGTTCGCTCGCCAATGGTCGGTACCTTTTACTCTGCTCCAGCGCCAGATGCTCAGTCCTACGTAAATCAAGGAAGTGATGTGAAGGAAGACGATGTTTTATGCATCATTGAAGCGATGAAGCTGATGAATGAGATTAAATGTGAAGTTCACGGTCGCATTATTGAAATTCTCGTTAAAAATGGTCAACCCATTGAGTTTGATCAACCTCTCTTTAAGATCAAAAAAGCCTAGCTGCTTTTTCCTAATTCATGCTTCTGCCCCATTATGTTTCATAAAATTTTAATCGCCAATCGAGGCGAAATCGCAATTCGGATTATTCGTGCCTGCCGGGATATTGGCATTCGTACGGTCGCCGTGTATTCAAAGGCTGATCGAACCTCGAGGCACGTAAGCATTGCGGATGAAGCCATTTGCATTGGCAATGCTCCTTCCAGTGAAAGCTACCTTAACATTCCAAGCATCATTAGCGCCGCTGAAATCGCAGATGTAGATGCCATTCATCCGGGCTATGGCTTTCTGGCCGAAAATGCACATTTTGCTGAAATCTGTGAATCGTGTCAGATCAAGTTTATTGGCCCGCGTCCTGAAAGCGTGAGACTTGCAGGCGACAAATCGCTTGCGCGTGAGACCATGCGAAAGGCAAATGTCCCCATTATTCCAGGAAGCAAAGCGGTAATCATAGACCAGCACGAAGCATTGCGTGTTGCAAAAAAGATTGGGTATCCTGTCATCATTAAGGCGAAGGCAGGCGGCGGTGGAAAAGGAATGAAAGTGGCGCATAATGACGGCAAACTCGTCAATGCGTTTTTAACGGCTCAGTCGGAAGCTGAAGCGGCTTTTGGTGACCGGGAAGTTTATCTTGAGCATTACGTCACTAACCCGAGGCATATTGAATTTCAGATTCTTGCAGATCGTCACGGAAATACAATTCATCTTGGCGCTCGGGATTGTTCAGTTCAGCGAAGGCACCAAAAATTAATTGAAGAAGCACCTGTGCCGTCACTAACAAAGCATTTACGCAAGAAAATGGGTGAGGCTGCAGTGAAGGCCGCAAAAGCATTTCAATATGAAAATGCAGGTACCATTGAATTTCTCGTGGATGAGCAAGAACGTTTTTATTTTATTGAA
>JAHFHD010000038.1 GCA_023247075.1 Candidatus Omnitrophota bacterium
ATTCATTCAACCGCAATTGTCCATCCAACCGCTGAATTGGGCAGTGGCGTCAGCATTGGTCCCTATTCCATCATCGAAACAAATGTGTCGATTGGCGATGGAACCAAAGTGGGCGCACGCGTCACTATTGAAGGAAACACGCTCATTGGAAGAGACAACGAGATTTTTACAGGTGCCATTATTGGAAGTGTTACGCAGGATAAGAAATATGATGGAGGGATGAGCTACCTTAAAATTGGCGACCGCAATAAAATTCGGGAATATGTCACAATTAATCCGGGCACCGGAGATGGAACTGAAACGGTAATTGGCGATGACAATTTAATTATGGCATACGCGCATATTGCTCATGATTGTGTTATTGAAAACCATGTCATTATTGCCAATGCGGGGACGCTCGCAGGTCACGTGACGATTGAAGACCGGGCGATTGTTGGAGGTTTGTGTGGCGTGCATCAGTTTGTGCGAATTGGACATCTTGCCATCGTCGGCGGCAATTCAAAAGTGGTTCAGGACATTCCGCCCTTTATGATGGTGGATGGACATCCGGCAAAGGCTTATGGGCTTAACTCGGTGGGTCTTGAGCGGGCGGAGGTGCCCAAAAGCGAACGAATGATGCTAAAGCGCGCCTTCAAAATATTATTTCGCTCTGGCCTTTCAATTAAAACAATCGTTGAACGTCTCACAGAACTTTCTCATGAGGGAAGCGATTCAGTTCTCCGCATCATCGAATTTATTGAAAAGTCAGACCGTAGCATCTGCAGTTAAAGACAATTTTTTTGACCTCTCACCTTAAAAATAAGCAAATTTCTAGAATAGTATTTCGTCAGACAATTTTGTAGTTGTAGCCAGATTAACAATTTTGTAAGCTATTTTCCTATGAATGAAACGCTCGGACTAATTGCTGGAAGCGGATGTCTTCCTGCTCTTTTGCTCAAAGAAGCTAAAGAGAGAGGTTGCCGGGTTGCATTGTGTGCTATTCATGGAGAAACGAGTCCGGAGCTCGAGAAAATTGCAGACGCTTGCGAGTGGATGCGAGTGGGCGAGCTGGGACGAATGGTTAAATTTTTTAAGCATGAGCGCGTGTCTCATTCTGTGATGGGCGGGAAAATTCAAAAGACAAATTTATTTCGGGGTGAAGTGCGGCCGGATTTAGAAATGATTAAAGTGCTCGCCAAGATGAGCAATCATTCAGATGACTCATTGCTTGGCGGAATTGCTGATTATTTGAAAAAAAAAGGAATGCCGCTTGCTGACACAACTTCGCTTTTAACTGAGGAAGCGCTGCCGCGCGAAGGTATTTTAACCAAACGAAAACCATCCCGGCAGGAAATCCGAGACATCGATTTCGGCTGGAAGCTGGCAAAGGAAATGGGCCGCCTTGACATTGGTCAAACCATTGTCGTTAAGAAGCAAGCAATTCTGGCTGTTGAGGCGATTGAAGGTACTGATGCTGCCATTGCCCGCGGGGGTTTGCTTGGGAATGGAGATGTGGCGGTGATTAAGGTTGCGAAACCAAAACAGGATTTTCGCTTTGATGTTCCAACCGTTGGGCTTGCAACTTTGGACGCAATGATTCAAGCGCGTGCCAAGGTACTTGCAATTGAAGCAGGCAAAGTAATTTTGATGAATCGCGATGCGTTCATTCAGAAAGCCGATGAGCATCGCATTTGTCTTGTGAGTCGAAAGTCATGATGAAATCAGAACACGAAGAACTCAGAGAAGCCAAGCAGCTCGGGACACTCGTCCAGATTTCACGGGCAATTTCCTCGTCGCTTAATGTGACGACTGTGCTTCAGCAAATTTTAAATGTGCTTCACGACCATCTTGCGATGGAGCGCGGAACAATTGCGCTGATTGATTCTGAAACGTCTGAACTTTCAATTCGGGTGGCATGCGGTCTTGATGTTGAAGAGATGAAGCGCGGCCGTTACAAAATTGGAGAAGGGATTATGGGAAAAGTAGTGGCAACTGGTGAAGCCATTGTGGTGCCCAATGTCGGAAAGGAACCTCTTTTTTTGAATCGAACCCAGGCAAGAGATTTGACTAAGTCCAGTATTGCGTTTTTCTGTGTTCCAATCAAACTTGAGAATCAAACAATTGGCGCGCTGAGTGTCGACCAATTATTGGTTGAAGATGGACACGCTTCTTATGATGAGCAGGACGTAAAACTTCTTACGATTATTAGTTCGATGGTGGCTCAGGTAGTTCGGATTCATGAACTTGTTGAAAATGAAAAAGAAACACTGACGTCCGAAAATTTACGGTTGAAACGGGAACTCAAAAAAAAGTTTCATCCAATCAACATCATTGGTGAGAGCAAGCGGATGATTGATGTATTTTCTTCAATTGAGCTAGTCGCCACGTCAAAAGCGAGCGTGATTCTTCGCGGAGAAAGCGGGACGGGAAAAGAGCTGGTGGCGCATGCCATTCATTATTCAAGCGGCCGTGCCGAGAAACCTTTTATTAAAGTTAGTTGTGCAACACTGCCTGAGGCGCTTTTAGAAAGTGAGCTGTTTGGCCATGAAAAGGGTGCATTTACGGGTGCGGGTGCGCTGAAACTGGGCCGGTTTGAACTTGCGCATCAAGGCACTATTTTCCTAGATGAGATTGGTGACATTACGCCATCAGTTCAAGTGAAACTTCTTCGCGTGCTTCAGGAGCGTGAATTTGAGCGCGTGGGCGGCGTCCAAACCATTCGGGTGGATGTGAGAATTATTGCAGCAACAAATAAGGATTTGGAAAAAGAAGTTAAGGAAGGCCGCTTCCGCGAAGATCTTTATTACCGGCTCAATGTTATTCCTATTTTTCTTCCGTCGCTTCGCGAGCGCAAGGAAGATATTCCGCTATTGGTTCAGCATTTTTTGAAAAAAGCGCTTGAGGAAAATCGAAAAAAAAATATGCGATTGTCTGATGAAGCGTGGGAATACATTTCAAATTATGCATGGCCTGGCAATGTCCGTGAACTTGAAAATGCGGTGGAGCGGGCTATTGTGATGTGTCAAGGAGAAGTCATTGGAAGAGATTACTTTTCGATGAATTGTCAGGTTCCAGCTGATTCACTTCATGAGCGACAAGCAACTCAAGCAGATGAAAGCGGAGGATTGCTGATTGCCGTTGAAGGTTTGGAGAAGAAAATGATTCAAGAGGCCTTGGCAAAGACGAGAGGAAATAAAAGAAAAGCCGCGCGGCTGCTTGGACTTACTGAGCGAATGATTGGGTACAAAGTAAAAAGGTATGGGCTCGGGCAATCTTCTGAATAAAGAATCTGTATTGCGTTCGCTTGATTCTTACATCGCGTTTTCCACTTAACGTTTTACTCATCTTATTTTTCTAATTATCAATGAAGAAGAAAATTTCTGACTATGCAGTAAAGGCGATGATTTTTTCAATCATGATGACGTCGTTAGTGGCCAGCCCGCTTTTTGCTGAGCAAGAATACGTAGCTGTGAAACGTGCACTTGATGGAGCAACCCTTGAACTTGAAACTGGTGAAATTGTCCGTTTGATTGGAATTGACATGGAAACTTTTCCTGAAGGCAAAGAAAATCACATTGCAGTGGAGGCGAAAGATTTTCTCACTCGATTTTTGGTGGGTAAAAAAGTGTACCTTGAATTTGATCCGAGAGATGAAAAAGAAAATCATCAGAATTCTGCTCACGAGCTGCTCGCCTACGTATTTTTAGACACCAAACTTCCAGCTTCAACGGATGTGAGCCGTGAAGAATGGTTTGAACATCATATTCATGGCGATGTGTACAGTGTATTTGTAAATGCGTCGAGCGTGCGGGCTGGCCTTATAAAAGTTTCGCGCGGCGAAAAATTTAAATATCAAGACCGCTTTATTCAGCTTGAGAATGAAGCTCGGTTAAATAAACGGGGAATGTGGAGCAAGACTTAAGAGACAATTTCCAGACCCAGAGATCTGTCGTAAGCTTAGTGAATCAATGGTCGATAAAATAGGCAGCCACACTGAAAAGGAATTGAAATGACAATATGGTTTAAGGGGTGTACTTTCAGCATCATTTTGCTTGTCCTGCTTTGGATTCCAAATCTCAATGCTGCAGTCGTTGCAAAACCGGTTGAGTATGAAGCAGAAAATGTAAAGCTAGAAGGTTACCTTGCTTATGATTTTGGTGTGACGACGAAGCGGCCTGGAGTTTTGGTGATTCACGAATGGTGGGGTCACGATGAGTATGCTAGGAAGCGAGCCCAGATGCTTGCAGAGCTTGGTTATACCGCATTTGCTTTGGACATGTACGGCAAAGGAAAGTTAGCAACTCATCCGGCCGAAGCGGGCGAATTTTCAGGTGAGGTCAAAAGTCATCTCGAAATAGCTCAAAAGCGATTTAAAGCAGCGCTGACCTTACTGCGCAGTCATCGTACGGTAGATCCGAATCAAATTGCAGTGATTGGGTATTGTTTTGGCGGAGGAGTTGCGCTTGAGATGGCAAGGCGCGGTTACAATGTGAACGCAGTTGTGAGTTTTCACGGAAGTCTTGCAACTGAACATCCGGTAAAACCCGGAATGATGCGAGCGCGGATTTTGGTCTGTCAGGGAGAGGACGACTCACTTGTGACGGCAGAAGAAGTAGAAAAATTTGAAAAAGAGATGAAAATGGCAAAAGCCAACTACAAAATCATTACCTACCCAGGTGCAAAACACAGTTTTACGAATCCAAAAGCTGACGAACTTGCACAAACATTCGGTCTCCCCATCGGCTACAACCTGGAAGCTGACGGACAATCATGGGATGACATGCAGGTATTTTTAACGGAAACTTTTACCAACACTAAGACCAAGACTGCGGCAGACCATGAAGAAGAGAAAGTTGGCGCGCCGCCAGAGGAAGAGGGATCTGAGTTGTTAACTGGAACAGTTCACTTCATTAATGTGGCGGGTGGATTCTTTGGGATTATTGGTGATGACTCGAAGCATTATGAGCCGATTAACCTAGCTGCTGACTTCCAGAATGATGGAATGAAGATTCAATTCAAAATTAAGGTGGACGAAAATATAGCGAGTTTTAGAATGTGGGGAACGCCCGTTCGGATTTTGAGTATTTCAGCCACCAGCGAAAAAAAAGAACAGAAAAAACCAAGTGAAACAAAAACAGCTACCAAGTAAAAAATCTGCATGTTGTCATCCTAAAGCCTTTTCTAAATTCTTCCTCCTACGGGGTCAGAATGACATGCTTCAAGAAAATGAGCAACGGCTTCGGCTGCCCGGGTTTCAGCGCCTGAGGGGCCAAGCTTTTGTTCCACTTCTTTAAGCGCGAGAATCATTCGCTCCCTCAAATCCTGATGGTCCAAAAGGTATTTTGCTTCATGCGCGATGGTTTCAGTTTTAATTTCCTGCTGGATGAATTCAGGGACAATTTTTCTTTGAGCTACTACATTGACAAGTCCGATGTAGGGGATTTGAATAAGCCGGCGGCCCAGAAAAAAGGTGGACCACGCTGTTTTGTAAAAAATAACGAAGGGAATAGAAGTGAGCGCTGCTTCCAAAGTTGCTGTTCCGCTTGAAACCATCGCAAAATCGCTGGCAAAGAAAATATCATAAACAGAATTTCGAAGCCGTTTTATTTCAAACGAAATATTTGCTTGAGTGAGAATTTTAGAATAGAGCGACTCTGGAAGTGTGTTGGATTCCCCAAGGAAAAAAACCGTAGTTCCTCTCGAAGCAGAAATCCTTTTTGAGACCTCAAGCATTTCGGGCAAGATTCGTTCCACTTCCGTTTTCCGTGAACCGGGAAATAGGGCAATTGCTTTCACCTCAGAATTTTTCGTTCCGAGCCAGGTGTTTCTGAGTTCATTTCGGGAGCGGCTGGGTTTGACATGACCCGCAAGCGGATGGCCCACCCAAGTCACTGGAATTCCCTCTTTTTTATAAAGTGCTTCCTCAAAATCAAAAAATACAATCATGTGGCTCACGGTGCGTTTGATAGATTCGAGGCGGTTTTTCCCCCAGGCCCAGACTTGCGGAGAGATGTAATAGAGGACGGGGAATTTGAGTTTAATTTTTTTCGCAAAGCGCAGATTAAAACCCGGGTAGTCAATTAAAATGATGGCATCAGGAGCAAATTTTTGGACGTCGCGAAAAGCAAGGTTAAATATTTTTTGAAACAAAAAGTATTTTTTGAGAACGTCACCAAGGCCGAGCACTGCTTCTTTAGGAAGGTCGTAGAGAATTTCTACCCCCGCTTCTTTCATTTGGGCTCCGCCCAAGCCTCGGAATTGGGCGCTTGGGAATATTTTTTTAAGGGCGGTGACGAGATGTGCGCCGTGAAAGTCGCCAGAAGCTTCTCCCGCGATTAAAAAAATTTTTTTAGAAGGCATGAAGGGGCTTTGGAGCGTTTTCCTCAATGGATTTAAGAATATCGAGCGCCACTTTCAGTGCGTTGCGCGCATCCAAATCAGGTTTTCCAGATGGAGTGCCCCGCTCAGCAGATTTTACAAAATCTTCAAGCTCAGCACGAAGCGGTTCTTCTTTTTGGATGTCAATTTGCTCACGGCTGATTTTGCCTCCAAATAATGCTTCGGCAAATCCACTTTTTCTGAAAATTTGACCTGACTGCGTGACATAGTCTAGTGAAATGTAAGCGTCTTCCTGAAAGATTCTGATTTTCCGCTGCGCTTCCGGTGTCAAGCGTGAAGCGGTGATGTCGGCAATGGCCTTATTTTTAAATTTGATTCTGACATTTGCAATGTCCTCATATGCTGTGAGCACATTAATGCCAATGGCATCCAGAGATTCGATTTCCGATTTGACGAGTTGGAGGATGATGTCAATGTCGTGAATCATGAGGTCGAGCACGACGCCGCAATCTTTGATTCTGGGGTTAAATGGGCCGAGACGATGGACTTCAATAAACCGGACATTTTTTGCGATTCGCTCGATTTTTCTAAAACCTGCATTGTAACGCTCTAGATGGCCAACTTGAAGAATCAGTTTCTTTTGGCGGGAAATCTCAATGAGCTCATCGGCTTCATCAAGCTGGGAGGTAATCGGTTTTTCAATCAGGACATGAACACCGGAATTTAAGAAATCCTTTGCAATTGTGTAGTGCGTGGAAGTGGGGGTGACAATGCTCGCAATATCAACCTGACCTAAGACACTTCGGTAATCAGCCGTGAAATTGGTTCCGAGCGCATCTGCCTGAGTTTTTTGTTCTGGATTGATGTCGCAAAGAGCAACTAGGTCAACATTTGGAAGCTCGTGGTAAATTCGTGCATGCGATTTCCCAAGATGTCCAACACCAATAACCGCCGCTTTTAGTTTTTTCATAGAAATTAATAGACGCCTAAAAAGTGACAAAGTTTAGCATGAACTTAAGCGCGCGTCACCCTCAAATCAGCACTAGTTTGACCAAATCAGGTTCGACTGTTAGAATTACAAACTTGTGGACATCTACGGTCGTTTAGTTTCCTATTTAAAGCCTTACCGATTAAGACTGTTTCTAGCTGTCTGCTGCACTCTGGGTTATACTGCTGCTCACTCACTTGTTTCAGTGACTGTTTTCCTTATGCTCAATGGGGTTCACAATCATGACCGGGTGGTGATTAGTCATTTCTCCAAAATCGGCTGGCTTGAGAAGTTAAATCTCCCCATTCCCAATTTACCGACTATTGAGTTTCCCATCTCATTTGTTCCGTTTATCATCATCGGCGTTTTTTTGATGCGCGGGCTTTTTGAATACATCTCCAACTACCAAATGTCTGTAGTAGGTCTTCGAGTGGTTCGGAATATTCGGGACCAGCTTTACGGACACCTGGTCAGGCTTTCCATGAATTTTTATGCGCGCGGCCGGACAGGAGAACTTATGAGCCGGACGATGAATGATGTTAATGCCATTCAGACAGGCATTGCGGATGTGATGGTAGATTTGGTCAAACAGCCGCTTGTGATTCTATTTCAAATCCCCCTCATTTTTTTTTGGGGTGGGCCGCTTGCGATTATCGCCATCCTTGTTTTTTCAACTGTCTTAGTGCCCATCATTTATTTGGGACGGCAGCTTCGGTCAACGGAACGAAAAACTCAGGAGCAGATTGCCAACATTAATTCAGAAATGCAGGAGACATTTGCCGGGATGCATGTAGTGAAAGCGTTCAATATGGAGAGCTACGAAATTCGCCGGTTTGAAGCAATTAATAAAAAAGTATTTCGATTTTTAAAGCGCGCGGTGGTCATTACAACCGGTCAGCGCCCACTCATTGAAGTGATTGGTGCTATTGGGACAGCGCTTGCCATTTGGTTTGGATTCCAGATTCTTCCGCTTGACCGATTCGCTTCTTTTTTGACCTGTCTTTTCTTGCTTTACGAACCTCTTAAAAAATTGAGCAAGGTCAATTCAACAATTCAACAGGCAATGGCTGCTGGAACCCGTATTTTTGAGCTGATGGATGAAGTCCCGGAAATTCAAAGCCGCCCTGGCGCTGCAAAGCTTGAACGGGAGATTCGAACAATTGAATTCGACCACGTTACTTTTGGCTACACGTCAGACCGCAGCGTGCTTAAAAACGTTCATTTTTCCGTTTGTCATGAAGAGATTATTGCAATTGTAGGAGCCAGCGGGTCTGGCAAAACCACACTGAGCAATTTACTTCCGCGTTTTTATGACGTGCAGCAAGGTTCAATTAAAATCAATGGAAGAGACATTCGCAGCTATGAACTTCATTCACTTCGGGAGCGGATTGGAATTGTCACGCAAGAAACTTTTCTTTTTAACGCAACCGTATTTGAAAATATTGCCTATGGCCGCTTGGACGGAACGCTTGAGGAAGTCAAAGAAGCCGCTCACGCTGCTTTTGCAGACGAATTTATTCAGCTTCTTCCAAAAGGTTACAATACCATTATTGGGGAAAGAGGAATGATGCTTTCTGGCGGCCAGCGTCAGCGGCTTTCCATTGCCCGTGCGCTTCTTAAAAATCCACCAGTTTTAATTTTGGATGAGGCAACTTCGCAGCTTGACACTGAAAGTGAACGGGAAGTCCAAAAGGCGCTTGAGCTTCTAATGAAAAATCGGACCGTGTTTGCAATTGCTCACAGGCTTTCCACAATTCAGAATGCGAGTCGCATCATTGTTTTGGATCAGGGGAACTTAGTCCAATTAGGGAGTAATGCAACACTTTTAAAAGAAGGCGGTGTTTACAAGCGGCTGCATGACCTTCAATTCCAAATTTAATGTTTCTATGGAACTGGAATGTGGAATAATTTAAGGTAAAAATAAGCATACAAATTCCTTGCCCTCCAGAAGAAATATGCTAAACTAACTGTCCATTTTTATTTCATTTGCCCACAGCCGCGAAAGTCATTGTAGATCATGTGATTGAGCCAGTGAGGCTTAACAGGAGGTATGAGTTTGTCTCAACAGGTTACTGTAAAGCAATTGCTTGAAGCAGGGGTTCATTTTGGTCATCACACCAACCGGTGGAATCCAAAAATGGCTCGTTTTATTTTTACCGACCGGAATCATGTGTACATCATCGATTTAGAAAAGACAGTGGTTTATTTGGAGAAGGCGTGCCAATACCTTGAATCAGTTGCAGCAAGTGGGGGAGTAATTTTATTTGTAGGAACCAAGCGGCAGGCTCAGCAGGCTATTTTGGAATTAGCCCAAAAAAGCGAGATGCCCTATGTGACACACCGCTGGCTTGGCGGGATGTTGACCAATTTTGAAACGGTTCGGAAAAGTGTTCAAAGGCTCGATGAACTTGAAAAGATGGAAACAGAAGGCACTTACCAGTTCTTAACGAAAAAAGAAGTGCTGTCTCTTAAAATCCAGCGTGAAAAATTACTCAAACAGCTTGTTGGGGTGCGTCACATGAAGCGTCTTCCGGACGCCTTGTTTGTCATTGACCCCAATCAGGAAGAAATTGCAGTTCATGAAGCGCGCCGACTCGGAATTCCAGTTGTGGCATTGATTGACACCAATTGCAATCCAGATTTGATTGACCATCCGATTCCCGGAAATGACGATGCGATTCGTTCGGTCAAATTAATTTGTGAAATTATTACGAGGCGCATTCAGGCAGTTCGGGAACAAACTTTAGGTTTGAGCGGGCAGGAGAACGGGGCTTTGGAGGATGAAATGTCTCGTGATGATGTCCAAGCAGAGCAGCTAGACTCTGCTCCTTTGTCAATTAAATCGGATGCAACAAGCGTACTAGAACAACCGGAAGTTGAAGCTCACGTTGAAGATTTTGAAGAGAAAGTTGTGCCGAGCAAGGTGAAAGTAGATGTCCTCAAGGTGAAGCCAAAGCGCGTCAAGCCAAAGAAGCCGACGAAAGGTTTGCTTTAAACCAAATATGGCGGAACAAATCGTGTCTAAAACAAGCGCATCTCAAGTTCAAGAGTTAAGGCAATTAACAGGCGCTGGAATTATGGATTGCAAGCAGGCGCTTGAGGAAGCCAAAGGCAACTTCGAAGTTGCGCGCGAATTGCTTAAGAAAAAAGGCCTTGATACCGCTAAGAAAAAAGCCGGCCGTACTGCAAATGAGGGTCAGGTGTTTTCATACATTCACCTCGGTGGAAAAATTGGGGTTTTGGTTGAAATTAATTGTGAAACTGATTTTGTGGCCCGCAATGCCGAGTTCCAGCAATTTGGCCGTGACGTCGCCATGCAGATTGCAGCCGCACAACCCGACTTTGTTTCTTGGGAAGAAGTTGACCCAGCGTGGCTTGAGCGGGAAAAATTAGTATTCCGTGACCAGGCGAAAGACAAGCCGGCGCAAATTCAGGACAAGATCATCCAGGGAAAACTGGAAAAACGTTTTCAGGAAGTATGTCTCCTCAGTCAAAAATTTATTAAAGACGAAGACAAAACCATTCAGGATTTGCTGACGGAGTTGACTGCCAAGCTCGGCGAGCGAGTTGTCATCAAGCGTTTCGGCCGTTTTGAAGTTGGTTCCGCGTAATCCTTTCCTCTAAGACAAATAAAACCAATCATGCCACAGGGTAAAAATAAGCCGGTGTACAAACGGATTCTCTTAAAGCTCACGGGTGAATCCCTTCAAGGTAAGCGTGGTTATGGGATTGATCTCGCAACTACCCGTGCCATTGCGCGGGAATTAAAAGAAGTCAAGGAACTTGGAACCGACATCGCCTGCGTGATTGGCGGCGGAAACGTATTCCGCGGACTTCAAGCAGCCAAAGATGGTATGGAGCGCGTCACAGCCGATTACATTGGAATGTTGGCTACCGTGATGAATTCTCTTGCGCTTCAGGACGCGCTTGAGCGGGAGTCGGTTTACACGCGCGTGCAAACTTCAATTTCGATTGATAAGCTTGCCGAGCCCTACATTAGAAGACGTGCCATTCGCCATCTTGAAAAAGGGCGCATTGTGATTTTTGCAGCAGGCACGGGAAATCCTTATTTTTCTACAGACACGGCTGCCGCACTTCGGGCGATTGAGGTGTGCGCTGATGTCATTTTAAAAGCCACCAAGGTGGATGGAATTTATTCAAGCGACCCAAAATCCAATCCCAAGGCAAAACGATTTAGTCACGTAAAATACATGGAAGTGTTAAACAAACGTTTGAAAGTCATGGACACCACTGCGATTTCTCTTTGCATGGACAATCAACTTCCAATCGTTGTTTTTGATTTAACGAAGCCTGGAAATATCAAGCGCGTCGTGCTTGGTGAAAACATTGGGACACGCGTTAGTTAATCGAGAACTGAAATAAAAAGGATTTTATGACACAGATTATTGACCACACAAAGACAGTATTAGTTGATGCTGAAAAGAAAATGCAAAAGGCAGTCGATGCGACATCAAGTGAATTTCAGCATTTGAGGACAGGCAGGGCATCCATTATGCTGGTCGAAACAATCAAAGTGGATTATTACAATGCTTCCACGCAGCTCAAAAGTCTTGCATCACTCACAACGCCGGATGCGCGTACGATTGTGATTCAGCCGTGGGACCCCGCATCACTTGGCGCGATTGAGAAGGCAATTCAGACTTCAGAGCTTGGGCTCGTTCCAAATAATGACGGAAAATTAATCCGGATTCAGGTTCCGTCACTCACGGATGAGCGCCGGGCTGAACTGGACCGAATGATTCGCAAAATTGCCGAAGAAGGCCGCATCACTGTTCGCAATATCCGGCACGAGGCCAATGATGGTGTTCGCAAGCTTGAACGTGAAGGAAAAATTGGGGAAGATGTTTCAAAATCTACTCAGAAAAAAGTACAGGACCTAACGGACAAATTCGCACGCTTTGTAGATGAGTTACTTGCCAAAAAAGAGCGGGAAATTAAGGGCGCCTGACCCTCGCTCTATACTCATCAAGCGTACAAATGCGTGAATTTTTCTTTATATTTATCGGTAATACTCAAATAAGGCGGTAGTTAGGATTAAAAAATATCAATTTGTAATCTTATTGAGTATGGATTCGGATTCTTCAGCCCAAGAAACGGTTTCTTGAAACTGTTCCACATCATTAAATGATTGGGGCAGGTAATTGAGTCATGGGCCCGTAGCTCAGCCTGGTAGAGTACTTCCCTTTTCCGCCTGCGGCGGATTCGTCTCGAGGCGAATAAATTTGCGCAGGAAGGATTCGCCTCTTGCGAATAAGGAAGGAATGTTATTTATTAGAAATCATGGGCCCGTAGCTCAGCCTGGTAGAGCACTTCCCTTTTAAGGAAGGTGTCGATGGTTCGAATCCATCCGGGCTCACACTTTTTTATTGAAAAAGTGTGAAGGTTCGGAGAGGAACGTCAAAGTTCCTCCCGAAAAGTCCTTGTGCAAAGGCACAAGGGCATCCGGGCTCACACTTTTTTATTGAAAAAGTACTCCCTTTTCTTATGTCCCCGTCGTCTAGCCTGGTCAGGACAGCAGATTTTCGATCTGTCAGCAGGGGTTCAAATCCCCTCGGGGACGCTTTTTTAAAATAAATGATCGGCTGAGTCGATGGCAAAAAAGGCATTAAGCTTCGTTTTTATTTTTCTGATCTGCAGCAAAGTTTTCGCGCATACCAATGCAGTGACTATTTACGAAGAAGGGAATTATCGTTATATCGAAAGTAATGGCATCCCTGACCATGAGCCCGGTCAATTCCCGAATTCGGGAAATCCTAACGCTATTTCCGAACAAACTCACAGGTTTCGTGTCCCCATCCATCCTCGCAGCACCGGCCAGGCCAAGGCATTTGGACATAATTTATTCGGTGTCGCTTTAAATGGTGTGCCGTTTGACCCTGAAACTGTGGAGTATTGGAATAATGAACAAGGTTCCGGGTGGAATTATGATGCCATGTCTGGAAAAATCAATCTTGGGCTTGATCATAGCCATGCGCATGTACAGCCTGGTGGAATGTATCATTACCACGGCATTCCTACCGACATGCTCAAGTCAATTAGTGCCTCTCAACTTATCGGCTACGCGGCCGACGGCTTTCCCATATATTATGACACGCAATTCAAAACGAGTTATCGCTTAAAACAAGGCACACGACCATCCGGGCAGGGTGGTTCTTATGATGGTACCTTCGTTGAAGATTATGCTTATCACGAAGGGGGCGGGGATTTAGATGAATGCAATGGGCGTGGGTATGCGGGTGATTACCGGTATTATTTGACCGATGAATTTCCTTTTGTGCCGCGCTGCCTAAAAGGCGAGCCGGATCCAAGTTTTAATAAAAAAGCCAGAAGAGGAGGGCCCGGGTCGGATCAGGACACGAGGCGAACTATGGGATCTCATCCCCCGCCACTTGGAATGCCACCTCAAGAGGCGCTTGATGCTTGTGAGCAAAGCCACCGCGCGGATGCTTGCCATTTCCGTGCACCGCACGGCATTGTCAGCGGCTCTTGTGAAGAAATTCAAGGTCTTTTGGCTTGCGTTCCGTCCCACCGATAGGCGGTATCCTCCCAGAATGGCTGGTTTCAAACTAAAGCCGCGCTGGCCTCTTTTAACATTTCCATTTCCCTGAGCCATTGGTATAATTTGGGCCAATCGAAGGTGTCCTGATGGTTCAAAGTAAAAATGCTTGGAGGCCGCTTTTAAAAGAAATGAAAGGCAACGTTGTTAAAATCGTTAAGTGAGCAAACTGCTCACATTTTAGACATTGGCTGTTCCAACAATAAAATACCAGGTGCAATTGGAATTGATATTGATCCCCGCACCGGTGCTGATATTTTTCACGACCTCAATATCTACCCATATCCCATTGAGTCTGGCAGCTTTGAGCGGGTTTATGCCAAACACATCATTGAACATTTGAATGACCCGAGGAGTTTTTTGGCGGAAATTTACCGGATTTTAAAATCGGGTGGAACTGCTTTTATTGAAACGCCTCACTTCTCTTCGCGGGTTGCTTATTCTGAGCCGCAGCACAAATTGTTTTACTCCTATTTTATGTTTACTGAACTTCTGAAAGGTTTGGATTTTAAAATTCTGAAACAGGGAATCACGTTTTACAAAACTTTTCGTTTTGTGGGCATAGCTTCTTTGGCTAATCAATTTCCCAATACGTATGAAAGATTTTGGACTTACCTTTTTCCCGCTGAAAATGTAATTCTCGAAGTCCAGAAACCTTAGGAGAGTTTTACCTCTTCATCTCAAAACAAAGCTTTAATTCCACCGACACAAAATCAAAACACCACCGTTCGTGGCATTTAATTTCTCGTCTCCCCTCTTAAATTGTGTCTATTTAGCTTTATGAAGGTACCGTCTCATCTCTTTTTTGTCATTCTGAAGGAGGCCCGTCGGCCGAACTGAAGAATCTAGCAATCGCTAGATCCTTCGCGGAGTTTACCCTGAGTGCTAGATCCTTCACTTCGTTCAGGATGACAAGCGAAGGGCTCAGGATGACAACCAATGGGGACTTCAGAGGGCTAAACAGTTACCTTAAATTTTCTTGGCGAATAGCCTAAAAATCTTACAAAAAACTTCTTGACTTCCAAGTCGTTTTAAATAAGATTAAGTCTCAATTGAGATTTAGTTTCAATAAGAATTCACTCGAAGCATGCTTAAGTAGGTAAAAAAACTCATGCTTTGTACACTTGAGAAATGGCAGAGGAGGATTTGTGCAGAAGCCAAAAGACCAACTCGAAGTATTTAAGGAATTGTTAACCCGAAAGGGACTTAAATACACTCATGAGCGTGAATCGATTTATGAAGAAGTTCGGGCAATCAATCATCACTTTAATGCAGACAGCCTTTATGAACGGTTTAAAAAGCGCGGTGAACGCATTGCCCGTGCCACGGTTTACCGGAATCTCCCGCTTTTGCTTGAGTCGGGTGTCGTCCAAAAATCAGCGGGAAACGGCAAAAGAGATTTTTACGAAAGAACGCGCACTAAAGGTCATCATGACCATATGGTTTGTCTTGGCTGCAGAAAAATTATTGAATTTCATAGCGATGAGCTGGAACAAATTCAGGAGCAATTGTCTCGCAAATACAAATTTAAACTGGTATTTCACGACCACCGGCTTTTTGGGTATTGTGAAAAATGCCAGTCATAAACTTGGTGTGATGTACCGATGCAACAAGCGCCTGCAAAAATTAAATTAACACGGTATTAGTCAGCAAGACAAAAAATAAAAACAAGGAACTTCAAATGAAAGTGTTATTTCAAAATCTTCACAAAGAATGGCTAGGCATTTGCCGCCGCATGAGTTTTTTAATTTTAGGAATTTCATTATTTTCACAACAAGCCATGGCTGGTGAGGGAATTTTTGGCCGGAGTTATTTGACCGACACTCTTCCGAAAGGCAAGTGGGAAGTTGAGCAGACTTATTGGGGAAAATATGGAAATTTTCATGGGAGTTATGCGAATTCCCATTACCGAACCGAAGTCGAATATGGAGTCACCGACCGTTTTCAGGAAGCTATTTATGTAAATTATCGTCACACCTATGCCAATAAGGACATGCGCGATGGCACAACCGGAGGACATGACGTGCCGGAGAATGCATCACCAGACAAGCCTTACAATGCGCTCGCCTTTGAGACTATTTCATTTGAGTCTATTTACAGGCTTCTGAGCCCGTACAAAGATCCGATTGGTTTGGCGCTTTATCTTGAACCTGGGTTTGGGCCGAATAAGATTGAGATTGAACCTAAATTAATCCTGCAGAAAAATTTTCTGGAAGACCGTTTGATTTGGGCGTTTAATTTAACGTGGGAGCTAGAATGGGAAAGACAGACGGGTGGTGTGGAGATTGAGTCTGAGAGCGAAGGCGAAGAACCCGGGCTCACCAAGAAACGATGGACAAAAGAAACTGAATTTGAAACTTCAACAGGACTGATGTACCGATTTGCCCGAAAATGGTGGGGAGGTTTAGAATTTCGCCATCACTCGGAGATTGGTAGTTTCAATCCGAAGGACATTGAACACTTTGCTTTTTTCGCAGGTCCTACAATTCATTATGGTGGTCAGAGGTTTTGGATTACGGCAAATGTTCTGTTGCAGCTGCCGTTTGGTGTTCCAATTAATGAAGAGAATCAAGAGAACACCGAAAAAGATTTTGGGAGTGTGGGTCGGATTTTCGGAGATGAACATCACAAGGTTGAAGTACGGGTAAAAATGGGGTATGCGTTTTAAATTTTGAATAATGAAAAATTCAAAACGATTTTGGATTCAACTCATCTCGATTCCGGGAATTGTCATTGCTTCAGGGGTCCCCGGCTACGCAGCCATTTATTTGACGACCGAACAAGCCCAAGGAGTTATTTTTCCGGGAGAAAATTTTAACTCCATTCCCTTGACCTTAACAAAAGAACAGCAAGTTGCCATCAAGAAACAGTCGGGCGTTCCCGCGCGAGTAAAGCAGCAAAAAATATGGCGCACAAGTTCCGGCGGTTATTTTATTGTGGATGAAGTTTTGGGAAAGCATGAGTATATTGTTTATGCAATCGGCATTAATCCTGACGGCTCAGTGCGCCAAATCGAAATCATGGATTACCGGGAAACCTATGGCTATGAAATTCGAAATGAAAACTGGCGAAAACAATTTGTAGGAAAAACAAGCCGGTCACAATTAAAACTGGATGACGACATTAAAAATATCAGCGGAGCAACGCTTTCTTCCAGGCACATTACAGATGGAGTCAAGCGCGTTTTGACCATGTATGAAATGTTCCTTAAAGACAAATGAAATTAGGAGAGCGCAGCCTTTGCTCGGGACCTTTGTAGAAATTTGTGCAGGGGGAACTCGAAAGGACAAACTCTTCTGTGCGATTAATGAGGCTTTTAAAGCAATTGCGCTTATTCATCGCCTGATGAGTTTTCATGACGAGACAAGCGATGTGTCAAGAATCAACAGGCTCGCCCTCAGACATTTGGTTTCCATCCATCCTCTCACTTATGAAGTTTTGAAAACCGCCCAGAAAATTTCCATCCAAACAGATGGACTTTTTGACTGTACGGTTGCCACCCATCTTGTTCGCTTGAAATATTTGCCGCCTATTGTTTCTGCCCGAAACAAACCCAGTGGAAATTTTAAAGACATCCATTTTTTTCCTTCACAAAAAATAAAATTCAGAAAACCTTTGTCCATTGACCTTGGAGGAATTGCGAAAGGATTTGCAGTAGACATGGCAGTTCGCAAGTTAAAAGCTAGTGGAATTCCTTATGGCTCGGTCAATGCAGGCGGTGATTTAAGAATTTTTGGAAATACCAAGCAACCTATTCACATCCGAAGCGCTGAACATCCAGGAAAAATTTTCTTGCTTGGTTATGTCGAAGAGGGAGCACTAGCGACCTCGGCCAGTTATTTTTCCCGGAAGCGTTTTAAAAAAACATGGGTAACGCCCATCATTAATCCCAAAGATGGTTCAGCACATGTTGGACTTGCAAGCGCATCGGTATTTGCGCCTTCTTGTATGATGGCCGATGCTTTAACAAAAGCGGTGATGCTTAGCGGCAATCCCCGCGCTTCTTTTCTGAAGAAGTTCTCAGCCCGCGCTTTTATGTTTGAACATTCTTCAAGGAATTGAACTTATGCGACCTAATGGAGTAAAACTTTCTCGCAGGCACCGGACTTGGGTTTATTCTATTTTTTTGCTTGCCTTTTTTTCCGGATTCACGCGAATCATTTTGCGTTACGCGATTCCCAAATCGCTTCAAATAGGGAATGTGGTCCACGTCCTCAAGCTTTTAGCGTTGAAAGTTCATGGAGCTGCTGCCATGCTCGTGCTAGTGATTTTGGGAACCTTGATTCCTTTGCATATGAAAAGAGGATGGACTGCGAAACTCAATCGTTCAAATGGAATTGTTTTAATCAGTGTCAATCTCGGATTGATTACCACTGGTTATTTGCTCTATTATGCAGGCGGAGAAACTTTCAGAAATATTTCCAGTTGGATTCA
>JAHFHD010000120.1 GCA_023247075.1 Candidatus Omnitrophota bacterium
CGTACTGGTTTTCCTTAGTCATTGCGCAAAGAACGCACCTTTCCATAGTAAGATCCGGCAACTACAATGTCGCCGATTCGCAAAGTGCCATTCTGAACGAGGAGTGTTGCAACAGACCCTTGATTTTTGGTAAGACGCGCTTCTAAAATAATTCCCTGGGCTGGTCGGTTTGGATTCGCTTTTAATTCCAAAATCTCTGCTTCTAGAAGCAACATTTCAAGCAACTCGTCAATTCCTTGCCCTGTCTTTGCTGAAACTTTGACAAAAATTGTTTTCCCACCCCACTCTTCAGGCATTAGATTTATCTTTTGAAATCCAGTCATCACCCGATTCACATCAGCTGTCGGCAAATCACTTTTATTGATTGCAACGACAATTGGAACACCCGCTGCTTGAGCGTGATTAATCGCCTCAATGGTTTGCGGCATCACACCATCATCAGCGGCAACAACCAGCACGACCACATCCGTAACATTCGCTCCCCTTGCACGCATTGAAGTAAAGGCCACATGGCCTGGAGTGTCCAGAAAAGTGACAAATCCCTTATTTTCCATTTGCACATTGTAAGCACCAATATGCTGCGTAATTTGTCCAGCTTCTTTACCAGCAACATCAGATTTCCGGATTGCATCCAGAAGAGAGGTCTTGCCATGATCTACGTGACCCATCATCGTCACAACCGGAGGCCGCAGGACAAGCTGAGAGGAATCGTCCTTTACTGCTTCATGAACTGCTTTTGATGCATCATCTTCTGCTTTTTCAATTGGAATATTTAAAGTCCGGCTAATTTTCCAAATAATTTCTTCATTAAGCAGCTGATTGATATTTGCAAAGATGCCGTGCCCAATCAAAGTTTTAATCATCACAGGAACAGAGACCTTTAACTTTTGCGCGAGACCTCCCACTGTGATTGGCATTTCGACGCGAATAAGGTTGGGCGCATTTTCACTTAGCATTTTCTCAGATGTTGACTGAACAACTTCCTTACTTTGTGCAACAGGTTCAGAAATAGGTAAAGGTGTTTTTTTCTCACTCGGTTCTTTCAATTCGGGAACCGTACTTTTTTTGCCTGCCAAAACTTTTGAGACATCCTTTGCTTTCGCTTCATTTTTTAAAGCGTGGCTTTTTGCATCAGATGATTGAAGTGAAACGGATTTTTCCAGAGCCTTTCGCTCAATCTTGGAGGGCAATTCAATCTTTTTGACGGGCGATGGTTTTTGAATTTTGATCTCGGGAGTGCTACTTTGAATCTGCGGCTTGGTTTTTATTTTTTTTGCGCTAGCATCCTTTAAATTCTGCGCGGTTTCAGATGCCGCGCTTTTACTTATTTGGGGTTCAAGCGCAGCCGACACCTTTTTGCGCACACTTTCACTTAACAATTTCTTCTTCTGAGCCTGAGTGATTGCCTCTTGGGCAGGTTTCGCGCTTTTTATTTTTACTGCTGAAGATTTCTTTTTAACTGGCGGTGTCATCGTAAGTTTTCTTAAGGAAGAGGCAAATGAGTTGATTTATTAATTGGCGGCATACTAGAACCTACCACTGCGTCTTGTGCTGCTTGAATGATTTTCTCAGCTGTTTTTGGTCCAATCCCCTCAATTTGCGTGAGTGTCTCAGGCGAAGCCTTTAGCAGGTCTTTTACGCTTGTGATTCCAGCTTTTCTGAGCAATTCCTCTGTTTTGGCGCCCACTCCTTTAAGTGAACCAATCGGAACTTTCTGACTTGCGCTCTTAATGTCAACGGTCCAGTCAACGAGCTTTGAGGCGAGGCGCACATTTTGGCCTTTTTTTCCAATTGCAAGCGACAATTGGTCATCTGCCACAAAAACCTCAGCCACTCGTTTTTCACGGTTAAGCCTTACTTCACTCAATTCAGCAGGGCTCAAAGCACTTCGGATGTACTGCTCTGCATCTTCACTCCATCTAACAATGTCAATTTTCTCTCCGCCAATTTCACGCACAATATTCTTGACCCGCTGCCCTCGCATGCCCACGCAAGAACCAACGCAATCCACTTTGCTGTCACTGGACCAAACTGATATTTTAGTTCTGGAACCAGCTTCCCGAGCCACTGATTTTATTTCCACAATGCCGTCGCGAATCTCAGGAACTTCAAGGTCAAATAATTTCTTAACCAAGCCGCCGTGGGCGCGCGAAACAATCACCTCAGGTCCACGGTCTGTTTTCTTGACCTCAAGCACATAAACTTTAATAGTTTCACCTTGACGGTAATCGTCATTTGGAGACTGCTCGCGAGCCGGTAAAATTCCTTCGGTCTTGCCGAGATTAATGATGATTCTTTTCCGGTCAACCCAGTGCACAGTGCCATTGGCAATGTCACCTGATTTTTTTGTGAATTCACTGTAAACGGATTCGCGCTCCGCCTCACGAATTTTCTGCATAATCACTTGCTTTGCAGTTTGCGCAGCAATTCTGCCAAAATCAGTGTCAAAAACCTCTTTACCCCCTTCACTCAGTGTGATGACTGCAGTCAGCGGGTCAATTTGCACCTCTATTTCACGATCCTTGCCGAAGGTCTTCCGACAGGCAGACTGGAGGGCAGCACAAAGGGCGTCCAGCAGGACTTCCTTCCTAATCCCTTTTTCTTTTTCAATATATTGAAGTGAGTTAATCAGTTCTTGATTCATTTTTCCCCTAAAAATAAAAAAGCGGGCCACTACTTCAGCCCACTTCCTAAGTCCAATAAAATCTATTACTTTGGTGGTATGCTAACAAAACATACCCGCCCTGTCAAGGTGGGTTTTTCTGAACAAAATCAAAACTATGGAGGGTTTTTAGCTGATTTTAAATTGAGGAAGTGCGTGTTTGAAGGGAACTTAAAATACCTTTAGTCTCTGAAATTTTTTGGGTTAGGTCAGGAGGTAATTGTTTGAAACGGTCATCTGCCAAGAGAATCTCTACTTGTTTTGCTGATTCATCATAACGCCTTAATACCCGAAGCATCCGATTGAGTTCCTCTGCTGTGTCCTTAAAAAAATCTTTGTCTCTCAGTTTGATGTCTTGCGGAATTCCGCCATTTGCAATTTCCTTTAAAACCTGCCGGAACCGGTACACTGGCCCTGCCACGCGATGCAGGAAAAAGACACCAAAAAATCCTGTCAAGATGACAGCACTAAAAAGAACAAGGATGGTTCCCACAACAAGTTCTGAACTTGCATCAAGAAGCATTGCTTCAAGAGCAAGCCGCGAAACCGTATTGGGACTGCTTTCAATAATCCGTAAAAGCGTAAAGTGAATCAACAATCCCACAATCACACCTGCTCCTGCCATGATAAAAATCATGGCAAGTGTAAATTCCTTCTGAAGTGGGCGATTGATTAATACACTTTTTACAGAGCGGCGATTGCTTTGAATGGTCATGAGATATCTCGAGTTAGTTATTAATCGGCATATTGTAAACTGGCTGAATATGAAAAATCAATTGAAATCTGTGGAAATTTAACTTCCTGTGACAAATTTTAAACTTAGGCGGCAATTTTTCTATGTCTTTCTTGAACTTGATTACTCTCCATCCGCTCAACGAACTCCATAAACCAGCTTTCAGCAATCGTTAAAACTTTCACATTGGCACGTTTTTGACTTTGAGGAAGAATAGCAACTACATCAGGCCACTGACTTAAGAGCTCAGCACCGGCCATCATGAACAAAGGCAGAAATCGATTGCTGTTAAACATTAGGTCTGGCACAGCAAATTGTGCTGCGTGATTGGTTGCGCCGTTTGAATACTTCGTGATGAGACTTGCAATTCCCAAATTACTTAATCGCACTCGGGCTTGATTTGCCGGCGAAAGTTGAGCAAGCGCATTACCTGCGTACATCTTATTTGAATCTGTTACCGCAAACACAATTACGGCATTTTTGGGAAGCTTAGCGAGCAATGCTTCAAGTTGAACATTCGTGTACCCACTACCCCATAAACTGAGCAGCACCTGAGTTGCATTATTTTGACTTGCTTCAAATTGTCCACCAAATTCCCGTGCAAGGCGAATCAATTCACGTTCAAGCGTGCGGGAAGATCTTTGGAAATCAGGAGATGCTGTCCATTGATTTAAAACTTTTTGAAATGCCAATTTTTCTTTGGCGTCAATTGCCGCTTGAAGTTTTGTTTGAATCTTGAAATCATTAAGTTGCAAATTTCTGAGTTCACCGCGTTCATTTCGATCCCTAAGATTCACTGACGGGTCTGCATTTGCTCGTATTGCTCTCATTGTTTCTCTTCCTAACTCATGTTTTTTTTCTAAATATGCTTCAAAAGTAGGAAACTCATCTGGTATTTCCAAGAAATTTGCAGCAGCAACTTTCCTAAGATGCTCAATATCTTTGGTAATTGCGTCATTAACTTTCCTTGATAATTCTTTAATATGATTTGGATTATTCAAATCATATTGCCCTTTATCAATCATTAAAATCATCGTCCTTCTCGTAAGTTCCTTAGGCGAATATTCTTCAAGCATTAAATGAGTAAACTTTTCTCCAACGAGCCGAAGCATTTTTTGCGAGAAAGTTAATTCTAGCGGCTTGACCGTTTTAGAATTAACTTGTTTGGCTGGTATTACAAGTTTCGTTGCATGAGTCCCATCCATGCTTGTTAGATGAACTGACAGCTCTGTTTCTGCAAAGCCTTTAGCTTTTAACTCCCCCTCATATGTTTCAAGCTCTGACTTAGAGGTAGGTATTCTACCCCTTGGGCTAACACCAAATCGAGAAGCTATTGAATTTAGTTCTAGCGTTCTAAGTCTTATAGTCAAGCGTTCAATTTGTTCATCATCGCCCGTAAGATACTGATTAAGTGCTTTATCATCTATTGTTATTCCGAAACGTTTTGCTCTGGGAAGCAGATTCTCTTCAAATAGCTTTTTTCGTGCCCCTAGTTCTCCTTGAGAACTCATTGGTTTTGATGGGTCAGTCGGAGCATTCGTTGTTGAGTTGTCAGGCTGTACATTCAAAGTAGGTGTATTCGACCCTGAAAGGTCGGCAGACAGCTCATCAGCTAGCGGTAAGGCATCCCGCTTTGGAAGCAAAGCAGCAGCTTCAGCAGCTTTTTTTCGACTAGCTTCTTCTAAAGCTTGCTTTTCGGCAGTTTTCTTCTTAGTTTCTATTTCTTCATACACCCTTTTTAACTTTTCGAAATACACTCTCAATCTCGCATCATCAGCCGTATTCGCTGGAATTTTTTCTTGCACTTCAAGTCGAACACCAAAGTCGCTAAGTGCTTTTATGACAGCCAACCTAACCCGTTCCAGCTTGTCTGGTTGAATATGGACGGTCTCTGCTTCTTCAGATTTATAACCGACACCTAACTTCCGCAACTCCTTAATGATTTCATTTAGAAGTGCTGCACGATTTTGCATTTCAGATTTATCTGTTAAGAGAGGCAGTGGTTTTTTTGCTTCCGAAATCGCATGTTTGATTGCTGCAAGATTTGCAGCGGCCGACTTTATTCCGATTAAAGGACTGATGTCAAGCTCAAGTTCGGCTGCTTCAATTTTTAAAGTCGCTAAATCAAGATTGTAATTGGTTTGCACAATGGTAAGGGCATCCTGCGCACGATGAAGTGTTTCTTGATTCGTAATCTGCATCTGGCCTTCAAGCTCGAAAAATTGAAGCCATTTTTTCGCTTCCTCAATTTCTCGCGCAAGAACCTGCGCATCGGCAATCTCCTGAAGCACATTTGCATCTTGGGGGACTTTAATGACTTTAGGAATAGTGATGCCATGAAGTACAAGTTCTGCTTGTAACGCAGTGATTTGTGCATTTTTTGCTTTCTGCTCCGCAGGCAATGAGCCATCAATATTTGCAACAAGCGCATCTATAAACGATTGCGTAGTCGCCTTGCCATACAATTGATTCACATAATGAACTACAGTCAAAGTAATTCTGTGAATGCGGAATGCATCATGTAAAAGGATTTTTAGCTTGTCGAAAGCAACCTTTAAATCATCAAGCACTTTTTTCTTTGTAATTGGTTGAGTAAAAGTGTAACCATAGCCAGAAAGCTCAGCCTGAAAAGCATAGAGATCTGTTTTAAATGTATTTTCTAGTACTATAACTTCAGCTTCAATCTCCTTAAATTTTCTTTTAGACTTAATACTCGCACGCGCAATCACATAATCCATATTCTCTGCACGCAAATAGAGCGCTTCAACCTTCTCATTCAAAGCGGTTCGCTCATTTTTTAAAAGTAATTCCAGCTCGCCAAACTTTCGCGATGTTCGAACTGGTTCATTCCAATTTACTTCAAAATTATTTTTTAATTCTTGAATCAGTATGCTAGCGTCCCCTTGAATCGAATCTTCCTCTTCTAAAATACGCCGATTAAATTTTTCAAGTGAGCGAGGCGTTGTAAACACGGTGATTTTTGGGAGATCCTGCATATTAATCTCATCACGAGCATAGCGAATTCTTTCCTTAGCTAGAGCAGCGAGCTTTTCTTGTTCGTCCTTCAGAACCCCGAGCTCTTCTTGTATTTCTGCTGCTGTTGGATTTTCTACGAGAGGTTTGTCAAATGCGAATAATTCATCCCTGAGATCTAAAATATCTTGTCTCACTGCTAGGTAAAATTCGTCAGCAATAGAATAATTTTCTAAAAGATTGGTGGGAATGCTTTGCACTCCAAAAGCGTTCGCAAGCCCAACCAATTCCTGTGCCCATGTTGCAAAATTATTTTTTGCAATTTGAATCGCCTCTTGATAATGAGCGAGTTCGCCTTCAGTTTGAATCAACGCGGCCCGTCTTACGCTAAATCTTTCACCAAGACTTTTATTTATTCCATCCAAAACCTTCACTTTCGCCTGAAGTACAATTTGTTCATTAAGCGCCGCTTCATATGCATTAGCGCCAGCAGCAATGGTTAAATCGAATTGCTCACTATTCACTAAACCTTTTGGAAGAGTCAGAGCTTTCTCATTTAATTTATGAATACGTTGAATATGTGCTGCTTCTTCCCGTTCTAGTTGTTTTAAAGCAATATCAAACATTCCAGGA
>JAHFHD010000121.1 GCA_023247075.1 Candidatus Omnitrophota bacterium
AGTCATGAAAGATTTCAATCTAACAACGCCTCATGAAATTTTGGGTGGCGATGATATAGCCCTCACTTATTTAGAGGTTGATTTTGAAAAATTAATTAATGATTCATCCCCGCCTCGCCCTGAAGTGCGGAGCGGACAGATTGAGGGGGGCGTTCCCCTGCGAGTGGAGTCTAAGCCTGGAGATGCGAGGGAAAAAATAGTGAAAGTTCTCAAAGCAAATAACATAAATCCCAGACATCTAAATCGTGATGGGACAGAACTTTCCTTTAGAGGTACCTACATCAGAGATATCTCCTTCCTTGCAGGATTACCTCTGACCGAGCTTGATCTTAACGGAACACGGGTAAGGGACATCTCCGCGCTTCACGGAATGCCTTTGCGTTTGCTTACTCTTGTCGGAACGGGCGTCAGCGACGCTTCAATTTACGAATTATTCCGAAGCTTATCTAAAGAAGACCAGGGCAAGTTAGAAGTGATTTCTTCAAGTGGGCGTACGATTTTAAAAAGAGACGTTGAATTCCAGGATGAACTGCTGGTATTTGATGATGAAAGCGCTCCCTCTCACTCCGAGGTGCGGAGTGAATCTACAGATTCCGGTACCATTTCCAAAAGTGTCGGGTTTAAAAATGACGTCGTCCGCCCTGAAGCGCGGGGAGAATCCAGCGCAAGGTATTTTTCAGGTAAAGGTGATTTGAGAGAAATTAAAGAAATTAACGGTATAAAAATAGAATCAATTGAAGGAATGTTACGACTGTACGGATTTTTGGAAGGCAGTTTAATAGATTCGCTTACCCGTTCGAATGAACAAGTTTTGGAAGCAGGTCTCTCCCATCCGGAAATGGCAAATCCGCTTGCCAAAGCGATCTCTCAATTGTCTGGCACGAAAAACGAAGCAGCCTTTAAATACGGACTCGGGCAAAACAGTTTTCGTGTGACGCGCGGCGGAGGAGAAGGGATTGAATCGTCTTCTTTTGGCGATCAGGAAAATTCTGGTCGATTTTTTACAATCTCAAAAATTGGCACGGATGAGAAAATTATATTTTCAGAACTTGATCCTTTCCTGATTGGCGAATACGGTTTTTACAAACAAAGTTTGCCAGCAGAAAAGTTGCTTCGTTTTTTTGATCTGCTGGCTGAAACAAATTCAGATAACGTCCGTGCTGAAATTCGAAGCGGGAGAAAGCAAGGTTTAGGAAGTGAAGACACCCGGCGCCCCGAAGTGTGGAGAAAATATTCAAAGATTTTCCAACAGATTAAAAGCCTTCAACTTAAAAGCGCTGTATCTCTTTTCTTGCTCAATCAAGAAGTTAAATTGTTGAATCCCGAAGTAAGACGTATTTTTCGGCCCGTTGAAATGGATGAAACCATCGAGTTTGAATTTTCCAACCCTATCACAGCCAAGCAAGGAGCCCTGAAGTTTGCTTTTCGACAATCCAGTCCCAAATTGCCTAGACACCCGGAACCTGTGCATTTTCTGAAGTCAACAGAAGAGAAAGAACCGCCCCGAAAAGTTCGCAATCCTAATTTAGTTGGGTATCGCTATGAATCCCTTCTAACGTTGCCTGATCCGCATGATGTAGCTTCATTTGTACTTGAGTCATTTGAACAGTTGAAAGCAGAAAAGCAATGGGGAGAATGGGTTGATGCGGCCATTGCAAATAGTCGGATAAAGGTTGTAATGATAGCTGCGGACTCCAGAAATAATGCGCAAGGTTCTGCCATTTACATAAATTATGCGCAAGATCCTTTTGTAGAATCTAAAGATATACCGGCAAATGAAGTCCAAACAATTGGTCTTGAGTTTTCAAATGATCAAAGAGTTCTTCTCCGATTAGCATTCGTAACCGAAGCGCATACTTATCGGAATCGAGTTTACAAAGTTTATGCAATGAACGGGGATCAAGAAGAATTTGTCGGGCAGATTGAAGTGAATGACACTCGCTCAGGTTCTGAAAAGGATTTTTCTTATAGCCTAAGACGCAGTGGGTTGGGGGACGCCCTTTACCCGTTTCTCACTTGGCTACATCGTCTGTTTCGAATCGATAGAGAACAATGGAGTCCGGAGCAAATCACTGCTACTCGTGCCGCTAAAACAAATGTTGCTCACTTGCACTCTGAACTGCGGGTAGAATCTAGCGCAAGGTACTTATTAGGTAAAGGTGATTTGAGAGAAATTAAAGAAATTAACGGTATAAAAATAGAATCAATTGAAGGAATGTTACGACTGTACGGATTTTTGGAAGGCAGTTTAATAGATTCGCTTACCCGTTCGAATGAACAAGTTTTGGAAGCAGGTCTCTCCCATCCGGAGGTGGCAGAATCACTTTATTTTGCGATATCTCAATTGTCTGGCACGCAAAACATAGCAACATTTCAATACGGGCGTAAGGGAAAAACTTTTCGCATTACGCGCGGCGGATGGGGAGGGAATGAATCGTCGCCTTTTGGAGACGAACAAAGTTCTGGCGAATTTTTTACGGTTGAAAAATTTGGAACGGATGATGATCAAATTGTATTCTCAGGACTTGACCCTCACTTTATCAGTACGGCAGGTTTTTACAAACGACATTTGCCAACAATGAAGCTGCTTCGTTTTTTTGATTTACTGCCTGGGACAAATCGCCCCGAGGCGCGGGTTGGGAAAAATTTTACTGAACATGATGTAAAAGGAAAAATGGCGACTGAACCTTCATCGAAATGGACTTCTAACTTGATTCAGGATGGCCGCATTGCTGAATATGTGATTGAAAATGGAAAGCTGAAATTAAAGCGTATGAATATTTCCGGAGTGATGTACCGACCTGGTCAAACACTTCCAAAAGATTATTTACTAAATGAGGACATTGAGAAATTGGATTTGGATGACAATAAAAGCGAACACTATTTGTCTGAAGGATTGCAGTCGGCGATTGCAGGATGGATTGTAACGCACTCAGGGGATGAAGCTGAGTCAGTGACTCACCGTCCAAGAATCCGCGTGGTTTTAGGAGATGTCGCCATTCATTTTAAAAGAGATATTGATCATTCACACATTTTATACACAGATGCAACAGACAATGTGCTTTACATTGGCGAAAGACTTTTTCAATTTTTATTTACGGATACGGAACAAGGCGCTGCGTTGCACCAATCTCTTCTTAATGATTATCTTTATGGCAATGCTGGGTCTTGGGAAAATGCAGAAGGATTAAAGAATCTGGAAGCCACTTTAAAACAGCTTTATCTTGAAGATTCAGAAAAACTGATTAGTCAACTAAGTGCCACGTACCACATTCCCGTCGATAAAAACACAGCCGTCGCTTTTCACGTGATGCCGAAAGATGTAATCCAGGGCAGCGAAACCTATAAAAACAATACAGATTCGTTTCGAGCTATGAGAACCGAGGATGGGAAAATGGTCAATGCTGTACTGCTGCCTGTGACTGCTGACGAACGTACGCATGATATCCAAAGGATTCTAGCCTATATTCGCTTTAATCCAAGGCTTATGGGTATGATTCCAGCCGCCACTAAAACTGGCAGCTTCAAAGATATGGTAGCGGAATATCTTGACGAGGTCTCAGCTTTGTCAAGCATCTTAGGGGTTGACCCTGTTTATAAAAGTGCTGATGGAAACAAACTAATGGGCGATCTCGATTTGGGAAAAGCTTTTGGAAAGTGGTTTGAAGAATATAAAGACGCATCCGGAAATAAATTCGGATCTATTAAAGGTAAAAAATTTGTTGTTTTGGGCGGGGGCGTCACCGGTATGGCAACAGCATATGAACTGATTAAAAAGGGAGCGGCCTCTGTTGTGGTATCGGAACTTAAAGATGATAATCTCAATCGCGCAATGAGGATTCGGGATAGTTTGTTGGAAGAAGAGGAAAGGACAAGAATTCATATTTTACATGGAAGTAAAAGTGAACAAATTAATAATGCGATTTCTGAAGCTGATGTCGTGATTAATGCAACGGGTTTGGGAAAGGATCCGTACAGCGACCAGGCTCCTCCCGTTGCATATGCGCGAGTTAAGGATGACCAGATTTGGATGGATTGGAATTACAGGCCTTCACATACGATGTTTTTGGACAAAGTCATGAAATATGGTAATGAGACAGCGGTAAGAATCGAGAATGCGCTCACATTGACTGCATATGTTAATTCTTCACATATGTTGTATTTTTTGGGAAGCACTCCTTATCGCCAAAAAGGGTCAGAGCAAGAAGTTAGTGAAGCGGAAATTTATCGAAAAACAGTTAAAGTGTGGGAAGAGAGATTAATTGATTTTAAGTTAAAATCAACCGACCAAGTTTGGAGACAAAATGAACGTGACATGATACCCAGATGGCAATCAGATGGTATTCATCAAAGCGATTTGAACTTAGCAGAGAAATTTGGTTTTGAACCCGTTTCCAGCACATTGTCTTTTGGCGGTCACTCCATCATTTCCTATGGAATTAAACATCAAGTGGATTATCAGCCTCCTGCTCTAAAAGTCAAAAGCTTGTATTTAGTCCGCGGTGTTGAAACTCCAATAAGCAAATTGCCTCCAGAGATTATTCGAGGTGGAGAGACAAGTCACATCGAAGGACTTACCTCATTGACAGAAACTGGAATTATCGAGGCACGTTTAGGCGCGAAAACATTGGTGAGGAGCCTCAAATCACAAATATTAAATGGAACGGTTAATTTTTTGACGAGTTCAGCACCTTCCACCTTAGAGACCATGAAAGAACAAATAAAATTTGCGAACAAGATTATTGCGCGTACGAATCCTGAAGTAATAGAAGCCATAAAGTTGGAAGATGTGAAAATATTGAAACGGCCTGGTGTTGATGTTCGCGACCGTTTTGCTGGGCGCTGGGGAGGGATTCCTGTTTATTTAATTATAAAGGGGCGTGGCGCTCTCAGAGAATTTGAGATTGCCGCAGCAGTCCATATGGGAAATGATGCTTTTGGAAAAGCTGAGGAACATGGTCGAGAAGGGATTGAGCCAGAAAATACCATTATGGTTATTCAAAGGGCGCTAGAAGGGATTGATTATCTTAATCAGAATTATGTGGATCAGGATGTGGTGCTCTATCTCAATGGTTTTACGTTGGGAGTTTTTCAATTTATTTTGATTCCAGAGCTTTATCAAGATGTGCCTGTTATTGATATGAAGACATCGGGCGTCATGCCGAATCGCGGGATCCCTTACGACATCGTGGCGCATCAACGTCAATTTCGCTCCGAAACACGGAAGAGTGGGCAAGTTAATCAGCCTGAGTCAATGATTTTAAATAAAGAAACTCGAAACGAACTGCGATTTGATTCGCAAGCTGTTTCGCCGGCCATAGAATTAGCCATTAAGTATGCCAACTGTTTAACTTTCGTGGGCGCGGGCAGTGAATTGGTTTACAAGGTTCTTGAAGCAGCTGGAATCAACATCGCATCTAACAATCAACCGATTCGGCTCCAACCTGAGATTGAAGCAAGAATTAATGAATTGGATGGATTGAAGGCGGCCTTAACAAATCCGGCTACTAAATCGCGCCTCATGATTGACCACAGAATTCTAGCAAATGAATTAGGAGAGCGCGTTCTTGAGCCAAATCAATTAAAAACCGTATTAACGTACACTGCGAAGCGTAAAGATGTTAAGACCATTCTTCTGCTTGAAGGAAGTGAGCAGGCGTTTAATACATTTAAAGTTGATCTTGGACTATTCCTCAAGAATGAGCTCGGTGTGGGATATTCTCATCTTAAAAATTTAATGATTCAAAGAGTAGAACCAGGCACTCTTTCACCAACCGCTATTTCGCATTTATTTGACCACAATCGCTCAGAAGCATCGGCATTTATTTCTCAAGATGACAATTTAACCAGCAGCAAAGAGCTTCTACGCCGAAGGAATTTAATGAGCGTGTATGAAACGAGTCCTGAAACACAAAGCTCCACCGTTGTTTTGACTGCTGAACGAATGTTGCTTGATCAACGGACGGTTGATGCGCTTACGCATGGCCGCTACACGGCAGACGAGATTCTGTCTGACTCTCGCTTCACCACACTTCTGAATGACCTCCACGCATTTGAAGCAACACGCCAATCAGCGTAATTTGAACATGCAAAATTACATAGACATCAGAACCCGTTTGGGATAACTTATCTTCAATTTGAGAGGGGTATTTATTTATGAACAGTCGCATTCAAATCGATACAAAAATTCAGCATGGAAAACCAGTAATTAAAGGCACACGAGTTCCGGTGGTGCGTATTATTGAGGGTCTTGCTGGAGGGATGCAAGTTAAGGATGTAATGCGGGAATATTGCGTTACAGAGAAAGATGTGCGTGCTGCTCTGGCATTTGCAGGTGAACTGATTCAACAGGAAATTTACCGTCCCTTACCTAAAAGTGCTTAAATCACTGCAATTTTTGATCGATGAAGATTTGCCACGTTCCACAAAAGAATTGCTGGAAAAGAAGGGGTACCATTTTTTTGATGTGCGTGATATTGGAATGCGCGGAGCAAACGACGCGGAAATAGCAGCTTTCGCGCGAAAGAAAAAATTATGCATATTGACGGGCGATTTTGATTTTTCTGATATTCGGAGTTATCCCCCGGAGAAATTTTCTGGGATCGTTATTTTAAATCCAACCCAGCAAAATGTTACTGCAAGACATTTTTTAAATTTGTTGAGCCACTTTTTAGAGCAAAAAGATTTGTTGCACAGATTGGCGGGAAGGCTAATGATCGTGCAGCCTGATCGAATTAGAATCCGCTCTTCATCGTAATACATACATAAGATTTATATTTGTATATTTCGCAACACGCCAATCAGCGTAATTTCCTACCTCAAGAATTTTGTTTATTTAGCATTTTGAAGCCATTCACAGCCTTGTCATTCTGAAGGAGGCCGTTAGGCCGAACTGAAGAATCTAGCGAATGCCAGATCCTTCACTACGTTCAGGATGACAACTGATGGA
>JAHFHD010000039.1 GCA_023247075.1 Candidatus Omnitrophota bacterium
CAAATTCCATACGCCCCTGAAACCAGCCAATCACATGTCCTTCGTGAATTAAGGTTGCCGTTTTTTCAACCAATTCTTTTTCACTGTAACGCTCAAACGCCGCTCCCTCACACTTGAGGAAAATTTCAATTTCATCATCTGAAAATTGAGGCCCTAAAAGCGAACCTTTTAAACTGTCCGCGGGTTTGGCCGCGCGCGGCTTGTCTAAATAATGATGCCAAGCAATGAGTGCTGCACCCAAAGCACCGCCCGCATCACCTGCGGCCGGTTGAAGCCAAATGCGTTTAAATGGACCTTCTCTTAAAACCCTTCCATTCGCAACACAGTTCAGCGCAACACCTCCACTCAAACACAGATTTTCTTCCTGTGTGACCTGATGCACGTAACGTGCAATTCGAAGCATCACTTCTTCCGTCACAGCTTGAACGGACCGGGCTAAATCCATATCAATTTGCCGGATTGGACTTTCAGGCCGCCTTGGGGGACCGCCAAAAAGTTTGTGAAATTTTGAATTTGTCATCGTGAGCCCAGCACAATAATTGAAGTAGGGCATATTGAGCTTAAATGAACCGTCTTCCTTTAAATCAATCAATTCGTCTAAAATCAGTTTCACATATTTTGGCTCCCCATACGGAGCAAGACCCATCACTTTGTACTCAGCCGAGTTGACCCGGAAGCCCGTGTAATACGTAAACGCAGAATAAAGAAGGCCGAGCGAATGCGGAAATCTAATTTCTGAATCAAGCTCGATTCGATTACCTGACCCCTTGCCAAAACTTGTGGTCGCCCATTCGCCCACGCCATCTGCCGTTAAAATAGCTGCGTGGTCAAAAGGGGACGGGAAAAAAGCGGAGCCTGCGTGAGATTCGTGGTGCTCAGGGAAAATAATTGTACCATCATACTCAAGCTCTTTACTGATTAAATCGGGAATCCAGAGACGGTGTTTCGTCCAAAGTGGAATCGCCTTCACAAAAGACAAAAATCCTTGCGGCGCGTAAGCAAGGTAAGTTTCTAAAATCCGCTCAAATTTAAGGAATGGTTTCTCATAAAAAGCGACAAGGTTAATATCTTTTTTGGTGATGCCAGCTTCTTTGAGGCAATACTCAATGGCGAGATTGGGAAATTCAAAATCATGTTTTTTGCGGGTAAACCGTTCTTCCTGAGCAGCAGCAATCACTTCCCCGTCCCGCAAAAGACATGCGGCTGAGTCATGATAAAAACAGGAAATGCCTAAAACATAGGTCATAGATTTGAGTTCTGCATATTTTTCTCCTCTCCCCTGCTAGGGGGAGAGGGCGGCGGTTCAAGCATTGGGTGAGGGGGTGAGCCGTGACTATATTTCACCCTCACCCTAACCCTCTCCCTCTGCTTCGCGAGGGAGAGGGAATTGATATTGGTCATTACGTTTTCGCGAGAATGGTTTTGAGTTCCCTCATAAAATGTGAAATATCTTTAAACTGGCGGTAAACAGAAGCAAAGCGCACATAAGCCACTTGATCAATCTGCGCAAGGCGCTCCATCACATATTCGCCAATCACTGTACTCGGCACTTCACGGTCATATTTTTCTTCCAGCATTTTCTCAAGCTCAAGCGCAATTGCTTCCTGAGCTTCCAGAGGAACCGGACGCTTCTCACAAGCGCGATTAATGCCGGAGAGAACTTTATTACGGTCATAAACTTCGCGGCGCTGGTCTTTTTTAATCACGAAAAGCGGCACTTCTTCAAGCCGTTCATAAGTAGTGAAACGGTGATTACAATCAATGCATTCACGTCTTCTGCGAATCACAGCGCCTTCGCCTGCTGAACGTGAATCAATAACTTTGTCATTATCAGCCCGACAATAGGGACATTTCATTGCGCAGCCTCCTCCAAGAGTTCTGGGTAAAGTGGAAATTGTTTGGTTAAAATTTCTACTTTTTTCCTAACCGCTTCAAGATTTTGGGCATCTTCCGGAGCTTTGAGTGTTTGATCAATGACTGCTGCAATCTGGTCCATCTCTGGCTCTTTCATTCCTCTCGTGGTAACGGCAGGCGTCCCAAGACGAATGCCTGAAGCTTTGAATGCAGATTCCTGGTCAAAGGGAATCATGTTTTTATTCACGGTAATCCGCACGTGGTCCAAAAAAATTTGGACATCTTTACCTGTGAATCCTTTTCCTTTTACATCGACAAGCATTAAGTGATTGTCCGTGCCGCCTGAAACAATTCTAAATCCGCGGGACATGAGCGCCTTGGCAAGTTGTTTGGCATTCCGGACAATTTGCTCGGAATAAACTTTGAATTCACCCGACAATGCTTCTTTAAGCGCCACCGCTTTTGCCGCCACAATGTGCATGAGTGGCCCGCCCTGAACTCCAGGGAACACTGCTGAATCAATTGCTTTGGCATATTGCTCGCGGCACAAAATAAGTCCCGAGCGCGGACCGCGAAGTGTTTTATGAGTGGTGGTTGTCACCACATCGGCATAAGGTACTGGGGAAGGATGAACCCCTGCTGCAACCAATCCCGCAAAATGCGCCATATCAACCATGAGAAGCGCTCCAACTTGGTCTGCAATTTGGCGGCCCCGCTTAAAATCAATGATTCTTGGGTAAGCGGAAGCCCCCATCAAAATCATTTTTGGTTTGTGTTCAAGTGCAGTTTTCTCTAAAAGATCATAATCAATTTGCTCCGTCTTTCGGTCAACTCCGTATGAAATAATTTCAAAATACTTCCCCGAAAAATTCATCCGGTGGCCGTGCGACAAATGTCCGCCGTGTGCGAGATCCATTGCCAGAATTTTGTCACCCAAATTAAGGAGCGCCATAAAGACGGCAATGTTGGCGCTTGTTCCAGAATGAGGTTGAACGTTGGCATGTTCAGCGCCAAAAAGAGCCTTAGCGCGGTCGATTGCGAGCTGCTCAATAATGTCCACATGTTCACAGCCGCCGTACCAGCGTTTGCCTGGATATCCTTCTGCATATTTATTGGTCAGCACAGTGCCTGCCGCTTCAAGAACCGCAAGTGAAGTAAAATTCTCACTCGCAATCAATTCTAAATTTTCATTCTGCCGCTTCAGCTCTAGCTGCACCGCGTCATAAATTTCTGAATCCACTTCCCTAAGTCCCTTCAAACCTTTTGAATGAATTTTCACGCTCACTTTTGCTTACCCCTTTCTTTCATAAGCTTTTATTTTTTCAATTCTCTGTTCGTGCCGTCCATGTTCAAATTTTGCACTCAGCCAGCGCTCCACAATAACCTTTGCCTGTTTGGAATCAATAAAACCGGCAGGCAGCGCAAGCACATTTGCATCCGTGTGTCTTCGCGCGAGTTCCCCTTGCTCTGGATTGTGACACAAAGCGGCGCGCACCCCTTTTACTTTATTGGCACTCACTGAAACACCAATGCCGGTATGGCAAATCACAATTCCCTGCTTTACCTCACCGCGCGAAACCGCTTCCGCAACTCGAATTGCATAATCCGGATAATCCACAGATGTGTCTGAATTGGGACCAAAATCGGTTACAGAAACACCTTTTGATTTTAAAAAATCAATCAGTTCTCTTTTGAGTTGAACACCCCGGTGGTCGCTTGCAAGACCAATGGACTCAGAAGGAATTTTTTTGTCTGTCATTTAATTATCTCTGACCACATTCTGCGGACTCTTGACTGAATGTTTCTGTAACAATGTTCATAGGCGTCAACAGAAAGCCCGATTGGGTCATCAACACCCAAAATCACAACACGATTTTCTGATGGCGGGTACAAATTCACAATAAAATCTTTATGCTCTTCTTTCATTGCCAAAATCAAGTCCGACTTCACAATGTCATCCCTGTGGCACAAGTGTGATCTAAAGTCTTCCATGTCAATCTCATCATTTTTAAGTGCGAGTACTGCCTCCATTGATGCAGAAGCACCTTCGCGCGCGCAGAGACCGCAGGATTTTACCGCAATTTGTTTGTCTAAGCCCGACTTCTTCAGCTCCGCTCTGAGCCACGCTTCTCCCATTGGCGAGCGGCAGCTATTGCCTGTGCAGACAAATAGAATGAGCTTACGGGAAAATTGATTGGATTTAACATTTCGGATTGCTGCCTTAACTTGGTCAATCAGCGCACCTTCCCGCATTACCTGAGGAGGCAGCTGAGTCACATCCACCACAGTTGAATCGGTCCCCCATTCAGGACGCCCTCCATCAATCACATAGTCAATTTGGTCACCAAATTTATCGACCACTTCCCCGACAGTTTTTGGAGATGGTTCCCCGGAATAATTGGCACTTGTTGCAATGACCGGCTCGCGGCACAAATCAAATAACCGAGATGCGATTGGGTGATTGGGGTATCGAATCCCAATTTTTTCATCTTTGCGGTTGAGCGCGAGCAAAGTCACTGGGCCAGGCCAGAATTCCCGCATGAAATACCGGAAGACAGAGCTTTGAAGAACGCCAAGGCGCTCAAGTGCATCCAAACCGCCGATGTGGTAAGAAAAAGGTTTGTTGAGCTCTCTAGCTTTAAGCGCCTGAAGTTTTTCACTGCCGCTTTTGCTTTCACAAGCAGCCACGCCATAAACCGTTTCGGTTGGAAAGGCCACAAGCTTTCCATCGCGCAACTCTTCACTGATTGCACGGATTTCGTCCAGATCAATGCGGTAGCGGTCAAGCTTAATGACTTTTGCTTTCATATGAGTGTCAAAATACAGAACTCAAAATTAAAATCTATTTTCGGAATTCCTTTTTGATTCGTTTATTTTTTTCATCAATTGATTTTACAAGCGCGGTTTTGTGTTCATCCAATTTTTTCCGTAGAGCGCTTGAGGCAACCGCCAAAATTTGAATCGCTAAATAAGCCGCATTGGCAGCGCCTGGTTTCCCAATAGCAACCGTTGCCACCGGAACGCCCTTTGGCATTTGAACTGTAGCGAGTAGTGAATCAAGTCCATTTAACGCAGATGTCATCGGAACCCCAATCACAGGAACCGTTGTGTGTGCAGCCACCACACCCGCCAAATGCGCAGCCCCACCCGCTCCTGCAATGACCACTTCAACTCCCTGAGCCCTGAGTCCTTTGGCATATTTCGACACATATTCCGGACTTCGGTGCGCAGACAAAATTTTGATTTCATAAGCAATACCAAACTCTTCAAGCACCCGCGCTCCCTCGCGCATTGTGTCGAGGTCACTGTCACTTCCCATCACAATTGAAACAACTGGCTTAGTCATTAGCCACCTACCTTTGTTTTTTCAAACACCCGTTTGCCAATATCATGCCGATAAAAACCACCTTCAAATTTAATTTTTGCGAGCGACTGGTAAGCAAGCTCGTGCGCCTCGCGGAATGAATTCCCTAAAGCTGAGACTGCCAGAACGCGGCCGCCATCTGTAATCACTTTTCCAGATTCATTTCTTGCTGTTCCAGCGTGGAACACAAAAACATCCTTCCCAGAATCAAGGGAGTCAATTCCATTAATCTTAAATCCCTTCTGGTAAGAACCAGGGTAACCGCCTGACGCCATCACGACAGAAATTGAGTGGCGTGTGTCCCACTCCACTTTGCGAATTTCTAGCGACCCATTTGCAATCTGAAATAAAATGGGGACAATGTCTGACTTAAGGCGCGGCAAAATAGCCTGAGTTTCCGGGTCGCCAAACCGAACATTAAACTCGAGCACATATGGTTTGCCTTGAACAAGCATCAACCCAACGTACAAAATTCCCTTGTACGGTGTTCCGCGTTTTCTGAGTGCATCAATGACAGGTTTGGCGGTTTGCTCGACATACGAATGAAGCTCATCATCTGTCACAAAAGGACAAGGCGAATAAGCACCCATTCCGCCCGTGTTTGGCCCCTGGTCCCCATCGAATGCGCGTTTGTGGTCCTGAGCGCTTGAGAGTGGAATCAGCCGAGTTCCATCTGTTAATACAAGAATAGAAATCTCATCCCCAGAAAGAAATTGTTCAATGATGACTGTTTTTCCAGACGCACCAAAAAGTCCCTGTCCAATCATTTGATTGACCACGTGAACTCCCTCTTCACAGGTACTCGCAATAATGACACCTTTCCCTTGGGCGAGGCCGTCTGCTTTAATGACAAATGGTGGTTCTTCGTCAACAATAAATTTTTTGGCGTCGTTGACAGTTGTAAACGTGTGAAATGCTGCAGTGGGAATGCCCAATTCATCAAGCAATCCTTTCGCAAAAGCTTTGCTCCCTTCAAGTCGCGCTGCTTCTTTCGTGGGTCCAAAAATCCGCAGGTGCTTCTCTTCAAACTGGTCGACAATCCCTTCGACCAATGGGAGCTCAGGACCCACAATGGTTAAATCAATTTGAGCGGTTTTCGCAAAATCACAAAGTGCTTCAATGTCTGTCGCTTCAATCGGAACGCATTCCGCAAGTTCGCCAATCCCCGCATTGCCAGGAGCTGCGTAAATTCGCTCCACGAGCGGACTCTGAGCAATTTTCCAAATTAATGTATGTTCTCTTCCTCCAGATCCAATCACCAGTATTTTCATTTTTGATTCCTATTATTTAGGGTCTCCCTTTTAATGATTCATTGACCGATATTCGTTACAACGTTGTCACAATATCTCAATTGCTTCGCGAGGACTTAAAAATAAAGTGGGACCCATTTTCTTAATCTCTAACAACTTCCTGTCCCCGGTAATGAAATAATTTGCTTTTGAAACTTTGACAAGACTTAAAACCGGAATGTCGTTTGCATCAGAAAATTTGATTTCGTTGTCATGTGGAACAGAAAGTACGACAGCTCGTTTTCTTAAAAAAATGATTAACTGTTCAACCGATTCTTTAGGTGCTTCAAGCTTTTTCATCAGCTTTTCTTCTAACTCTTCAAGAATAAATTCAGAGCAAATCACCACATGCCGCCTAATCCCTATTGAAAAAACGGATTGTGAGATGCCACTAGTTGTCAGAAATCCTGAAATCAGCACATTGGTATCAAAAACAATTTTCACGAGATGTCTCGTTAGAGAAATGTTCGTTCCACATCTTCATCTGTGTAAATTCCTTTTGCCTGTGCATACGGAGCAAGCTTTTGTTTTAGTTCTTGAAGTTCCCGCTCAATGAAGTATTGGCGGAGCGCTTCATTAATCAATTCACTCTTACTCACACCCATCCCCACAAAATGAGCCATCATCTTCGCAATTTGTGGGCGAATTTGAACTGAAGTAAGCCCCGTCCGCGTTATTTTCCTGCGCATCTTCTCACCTCTATGTATTACATGACATATATTAAATAATACTTAATAATACAAACAAAGTCAATGCACTAACTGTTCTCGTCAATCAAAATTCCATTCTGCTTTTCAATCACTCCAATTTCCCACGAAGTGACTCCGTGACGAAGCAGAATCTTTTTTGCGGCACGCACATCTGACTCACTTAAAACCAGCACCATTCCAATTCCCATGTTGAAGGTATGAGCCATTTGGTAATTAGAATAGCGGGCGCGTTTTTGGACTTCCAGAAACAATGGATTAATGGGCCAGCTCTCGCGATAAATTCGCGCTCCCAAACCTTTTGGCAGCACGCGCGGTAAATTGTCATAAATCCCGCCGCCCGTAATGTTGGCGATTGCATGCACGTTGACTTTACTTATTACATCCAGTACCGGTTTCACATAAATTTTGGTTGGCGTCAGTAATTTTTGGCCCACTTTTCCAGAAAGTTCCTTCTTGGTAAATACCTTTCTTACAAGTGAATACCCATTGCTGTGAAAACCGCTTGAGGCAAGCCCGAGAATTTGGTCACCAGCGCGAACAGATTTTCCATGAATCACTTTTGAGCGCTCCACAAATCCGACTGAAAACCCTGCAAGGTCATACTTTGCCCCCGGATAAAAACCAGGCATGATTGCCGTTTCGCCGCCAAGCAGCGCACAGCCGGCTTCACGACAACCTTGCGCAATCCCCCGGACAACGCTCAGTGTTTTTTTCCGGTCAAATGTGCCGCTTGCAAAATAATCCAAAAATAAAACCGGCTGCGCGCCACACGTAATCAAATCATTAACTGACATTGCAACCAAATCAATTCCAATTGTGTCGTACTTTCCGGCAAGCTCAGCGAGTTCAAGCTTTGTTCCGACTCCATCAGTTGTCGCAACCAAAAGTGGGTCTTTAAAATTGAGAGGTTTGAAATCGAATAGTGCGGAGAACCCACCGAAAGAATTGGAATGGTTTGAGGTTGTGGCGCGAACAATGTTCCCAAGCGAGCGGTTAAAAGCTGCGTCGCCTTTTAAATGCGGCACACCCGCATAAAACTCAAGCTTCTTCATTTCGCTTGTTCAAGCTTAAACTTGTCCGCTTCGTCAAATAACCGGGTTGGGTATGATTCGGTAAAACAGGCAGTGCAGTAATTTTCTTTCGGAAATGAGACAGCACTGAGCATCCCCTCAAGGCTCAAATAACCCAGGCTGTCTACATCGAGAAATTTCCGGATGCCTTCAACCGTATTTTTGTACGCAATCAACTCCTCCCGTGAAGGAAAATCAATTCCATAATGACACGGTGAAATATGCGGTGGGCAGCTCACGCGAAGATGGACTTCTTTTGCCCCCGCACTTCTGAGGAGCTTAACGCGCGAGCGCGAGGTATTTCCCCGGACAATAGAATCATCCACTACGACCACTCGTTTTCCAGCCACAACTTCTTTGATTGGATTCAACTTAATCCTTAATTTAAAAGTGCGGAGCTCCTGTGTTGGATTAATAAAGGTACGGCCCACGTAGTGATTGCGTGTAAACCCATGAGTGAGTGGAATTCCGGATTCATTTGCAAATCCAAGCGCAGCAAAATTTCCGGAATCAGGTACCGGAATAACCAAATCTGCTTTAATAGGATGTTCTTTTGCCAGATTTCTACCAAGTCGTTCACGCACAAGCCCAACATTCTCCCCAAAAATTTTTGAGTCTGGCCGCGAAAAATACACATGTTCAAAAATACAGTGTGCAAGCCGATTATTTGTTCCACGAAAAGGGAAATAACTCTTAAGTCCCTTCGCGTCAATCACGACAATTTCACCGGGCTCAATGTCCCGAACATAAGTTGCTTCAATTAAATCAAGAGCGCAGGTTTCAGATGCAAGCACATAAGCTTCGCCCAATCGACCCAAGCAAAGTGGGCGAAATCCGTGGGGATCTCGAATCCCCACAAGCTCCCGCTCCGTTAAAATGGTAATAGAATAAGCGCCTTCCACCCGTTTCACCGAACCCATCAGCGCTTCTGCGATATTCCGGTAAGACGGTTTTGCGAGGAGATGAACAAAAATTTCAGAATCGGTTGTGCTGCCAAAAATCGAACCATATGCTTCAAGTTCTGACCTCAAAATATGCGCGTTGACCAAATTGCCGTTGTGCGCAATCGCCAATTTTCCTCTGGAATAATCAACCAAATACGGCTGCGCGTTCGTAATCGTAGTGGAGCCAGTGGTTGAATAACGGACATGCCCAATCGCAGCATTTCCCTTTAGCTTGTCCAATACTTCTTTTGGGTAGGCGTCGCCAACAAGCCCCATGCTTTTATGAAGCAACACGTGGGAACCATCTGCAACAGCAATTCCGGTACTTTCTTCGCCGCGGTGCTGAAGCGCAAATAGGCCGAGATAAGTTAATTCAGCCGCCAAATTATGACCATAAATTCCAAAAACGCCGCAATGATCCTTGACTTCATCACCCATTTTTATTCACCCATTCTTCTTGGGATTGCCTGCCGGTAGGTCTGTTCCAATTCACGGCTCGACAACTCAATCCAAGAACCAATTTTTAAATGATCCCGTGTCACAACGCCAATCTGCTGAAAAGGAATAGCAGATGAATGGACCTTTTTTTCAAATGAATTTTCTTCTTCGCGCGCAATCGACACCAAGACGCGCGACTGGCTTTCGCTAAATAAAAGTGAATCAATCCGAAGACCACTTTGAGGAAGATTAACCTCTGCACCCATTGGTTTGCCCGCGCAACCAAACAGACATTCTGCAAGCGCTACGGCAAGTCCGCCTTCTGACAAATCGTGCGCAGAATGAAGTAATCTGTCGCTTGCGCAAGCCTGAAGAAAATTTTGAAGTTTGAGCTCGAAATCAAGATTGAGACGCGGAGGCATTCCTTTTCTCAGACCGTGAACTGTAAGCAAGTACTGACTCCCACCCAATTCGTCATATGTAGTTCCAATTAAATAAATGAAATCACCCTCTTTTTTAAAAAATGAGGGGACGCGCTTGCCAATGTCCTCCAAAATTCCGACCATCCCAATGGTGGGAGTTGGATAAATGGCACCTCTTGGATTTTCGTTGTAAAAACTGACATTGCCACCAGTCACCGGAGTTCCAAGCTTGCGGCACGCCTCAGACATTCCGTCTGCCGCGCGGTGAAACTGCCAGAACACTTCTGGTTTCATTGGATTCCCAAAGTTAAGGCAATTGGTCACTGCAATTGGCTTTGCGCCCACACAAGCCACATTGCGCGCTGCTTCCGCAACTGCAATTTTCCCACCTTCAAAAGGATCTAAGTAACAATAAAGTCCATTCACATCTGTAGAAATAGCAATTCCCTTTTTCATTCCCTTCACGCGAACAAGCGCAGCATCGTGACCAGGAAGAAAAACAGTGTCTGTCCTGACCATGTGGTCATACTGCTCATAAATCCAAGCTTTGGAAGCAATTGTCGGCGAATCAAGAAGACAAAGCAAAGTTTGATTCCAACTACCTTCATCGTCATTGCGAGGCAGCCGTCCAAGCGCGGCCGAAGCAATCTCGGTTCTGGATTGCTTCGTCGTCCCATACGGGACTCCTCGCAATGACGGCAAAGGGGCGTCTGCTATTTGACTCAAATCAAACGCTCTTGTTTCTTTCAAATATTCCGGCTCACACTCTTCCCGCACATAAACCGGCGCTTCATCTGTCAATGCCTTTGGCGGAATTTGAGCAACCAACTTTCCATGGTCAAAAACCTGCATTAAATTTCCAGATTTAAGCTCACCAATTTTGACAGCGTGAAGGTCCCACTTTTCAAAAATTTCCTCAACCACGCGCTCCTTGCCTTTTTTTGCAATAACAAGCATTCGCTCCTGGGATTCAGAAAGCATGGTCTCATAGGGAATCATTCCTGTTTCGCGGCGCGGCACTTGAGCAAGATCAATTTCAACACCCAAATTTCCTTTCGCCGCTGTTTCAGATGTTGAACATGTAAGGCCCGCTGCGCCCATGTCCTGCATACCGACGATTGCATCTGATTTCGCAAGCTCTAGACACGCCTCAAGCAAAAGTTTTTCCATAAAAGGATCGCCCACTTGAACAGCTGGCCTGTCCTCGTGTGATTCATCGGTCAATTCGCGGGAAGCAAATGCTGCCCCACCCAAACCATCCCGGCCAGTTGCAGCGCCCACGTAATAGACTGGATTGCCAACGCCAGTTGCCGCAGCGCGGACTAAATCTTCCTTTTTTAAGATTCCAAGGCAAAACGCATTTACAAGGGGATTGCCTTCGTAGAAATCATCAAAATAAATTTCACCACCCACGGTTGGAATTCCAATGCAATTGCCGTAATGGCTGATTCCACCTACAACCCCGCGAAGATAATTTTTATTTTGGTCTTTGTCGAGACTGCCAAATCTCAAAGAATTCATCAACACCACCGGCCGCGCGCCCATCGTAAAAATGTCTCGGATGATTCCACCTACACCGGTTGCAGCTCCCTGAAATGGTTCGACGGCTGAAGGATGATTATGACTTTCGATTTTGAATGCAATCGCAAATCCGTCGCCAATGTCAACTACGCCCGCGTTCTCTTCCCCCGCCTTAACAACAAGATTCGCGCCATCTTTTGGAAATAATTTGAGAATTGGCTTTGAATTCTTGTAGGAACAATGCTCACTCCACATCACGGAGAAAATTCCAAGTTCAGTGTAATTTGGCTCACGTCCCAAAATGTCACAGATGCGCGCGTATTCGGCCTCTGTGATGCCGTGAATTTTAATTAGCTCTTTTGTAATTTCTGGTTCTGTAAATGTCATAGTCATCTTTACGCAACCGCACTCAAAATTGAATCCCAGATTTTTTTACCGTCTTCACCGCCCAAAATTGCTTCACTCACGCGCTCAGGATGCGGCATCATTCCAAGCACATTTCCCTTTTCATTCAATATTCCGGCAATGTGCGCAAGCGAACCATTGGGGTTAAATGCTTCATCCAACTCACCTGTTTCAGACGAATACCGGAAAGCAATTCGATTGGTTGCCTCAAGGGTTTCGAGCGTCTGTTCATCGCAAAAATAATTTCCTTCACCATGCGCAATTGGAACGCGCAGAACTTCTCCATGCTTAAGACAATTTGTAAATGGCGAACTTGTATTTTCAGTTTTGAGGTACACGTGGCGGCAGATAAATTGAAGGTTGCGGTTACGAAGCATGGCGCCCGGAAGAAGCCCCGCTTCAAGCAACACTTGAAATCCGTTGCAGATGCCAAGTACCGGGTAACCCTTTCGGACATGCTCTTCAACGGAACGCATCACCGGTGAAAATCTGGCAATTGCTCCAGTCCTTAGATAATCTCCGTAACTAAATCCGCCGGGAAGGACAATTAAATCTACCTCAGGAAGGAGCGATTCTTTATGCCAAACAAATTGGACATCAGATTTGGCGACGTCCTTCAAGACATGCCAGCAATCGCTGTCGCAATTGGAGCCCGGAAAAACAACAACGCATGCTTTCATTCACTGACCTTCACAGCTTCTTTAAGCTCAACTGAGTATTCTTCAATCACTGGATTCACTAAAAGTTTTTGGCATATTTCATCCACCATCCCTTTTGCTTGCTCAGAATTTGCAGCGTCAAGGGTAAGCACAAAATGTTTTCCCACACGCAAACTCTTCACTTGATCAAAACCAAGTGAATGAAGCGCACCCAGGGTTGTCTTTCCTTGGGGATCCAGAATTGATTTTTTAAGCGTTACATTAATTTTTGCGGTGTACATATTAGTCTAAACCCTTTGCATGTCATCCTGAACGACACATCTTACGAGTGCACACATCATCGTAGACGGACATCAAGTCCGTCACACTTTTGGAGAGAAACATCAAGTTTCTCCCAAAAAGTGCTCGCGCAACAAGCGCGCAGCGCGATGAGTACTGGCGCACATAATCGTAGGCAACGTCAAAGTTGCCTACGATTAGTGCTGGTGCATTGGCACCTGCATCAGGCGCCGGCAAAAGCGCGAGTGAAGGATCTCTGTTCATAGATCCTTCGGTCGCCTTTCAGGCTCCTTCAGGATGACAACTATAAGTTAATTCAAATTTTCTCGCCTGTCAGGCGTTCATAAATTTCCCGGTACGCATTGCTTGTTTTTTGAATTACCGCATCAGGAAGTTTTGGTGCGGGCGGTTTTTTGTCCCATTTAATTTCCTCGCAGTAATTCCGAACAATTTGCTTGTCAAAGCTCGGTTGATCTCGCCCTGGTTCATATTGGTCAGCCGGCCAAAACCGGGAACTGTCAGGGGTCAGCACTTCATCAATTAAAATAATTTTTCCATTGAACTCGCCAAATTCAAATTTGGTGTCAGCCATTAAAATTCCACGCGAGCGGGCATGAACCAACCCTTCTTCATAAAGCTGTGTGGACAAAGTGCGTAATTTTTCAGCTACTTCTACTCCCACAATTTTTGAAGCTTCGCCAAAATTAATATTTTCATCGTGACCACTTTCAGCTTTTGTGGCTGGCGTAAAAATTGGCGACGGGAGTTTTGCACACTGAGTCAAACCCTTCGGGAGTTTGTGGCCGCAAACAGAACCATTGCTTAAATAATCCTTCCAGCCGCTTCCGGTAAGGTAACCACGCACCACACATTCAACCAAATAAGGTTTTGCCCGGTGAACGAGCATAGACCGCCCCTTTAAATCCTCTCCAAACTCACTCACGATCTCGCGAGGCAAAGACATTTCTGAAACCTGCGCGGTAATCAAGTGGTTTGGCACGAGATGTTTAAAAAAATCAAACCAGAACACTGAGATTTGATTGAGCACAATTCCTTTAAATGGAATGGGGTTTGGAAGAACATAATCAAATGCGCTTAAACGGTCTGTTGTAACGATGAGCAACTTGTCATCTGAAATCGCATACACATCGCGCACTTTTCCGCGCCCAACAAGCGGAAGCGGCAGCTTCGTTTCCCAAACAGTTTTGACAGATGCGAGTGCACTCATATTCCAACTCTCCTAAAAATTTCGCCGACGTGTTTTGTGTGGTATGAATAGTTAAAAGTTGATTCAATTTCTTTCTGAGTCAAAAATTGATTAATTACCTGGTCTTGAAGCACAACTTCCCTAAGTGTCTTGCCTTCATCCCAAACTTTTTTGGCACAGCTTTGAACATAGCCATAAGCCTCTTCGCGCGTACATCCCTTTTCAATCAATTGAAGCAAGAGACCTTGAGAAAAAACCATTCCGCGGCTTTCATCCAGATTCCGGAGCATTCGGTCTTGCTTCACCTGAATTCGCATTACAACCTTTGTCATGGTCGCAAGCATGTAATCAAGCAAAATGGTGCTGTCCGGAATAATAATCCGCTCAACTGAAGAATGTGTGATGTCCCGTTCATGCCAAAGTGAAATATTTTCGAGTGCAGCAAGCGCATTGCCCCGCAAAACACGCGCAAGACCAGCCACCCGCTCACTCGTAATTGGGTTTCGCTTGTGCGGCATTGCTGAAGAGCCCTTTTGACCTGCGCCAAATTCTTCTTCTACTTCCAAAGTTTCCGTTTTTTGCAAATGGCGGAACTCGGTCGCCAATTTCTCCAAAGAGCCGCCAATGATTGCAAGCACAGTCAAATACTCAGCGTGACGGTCGCGCTGAATCACTTGAGTTGAAATTGGTGCGGGTTTTAAACCTAATTTTTTGCAAACAAATGTTTCAATTTTTGGAGGAACGTGCGCAAAGGTACCGACTGCTCCTGAAACTTTTCCAAACGCTACATTTTCTGAGGCTCGCTTAAACCGCTCCAGATTTCTTTTAAACTCCGCATAAAATAGCGCCATCTTAAGACCAAATGTAACCGGTTCTGCATGAACCCCATGACTTCGCCCGGCCATGAGTGCATTTTTGTACAATTGGGCTTTTTTGCGGAGCGTGGTAAGTAATTCATCCATATCCTGCCTGAGAATCTGAGACGCTTCATTCATTTGAAGTGCAAGCGAGGTGTCTAAAATATCTGAAGACGTCATCCCGAAATGGACATACCGACCGTCCCGCCCCACGTTCTCAGCCACATTGGTGAGAAATGCAATGACGTCGTGCTGGACTTTGTCTTCAATTTCTTTGATGCGTGGAATGCTGAAACGCGCTTTTTTTCTAACTTTTGCAGGAACCTGTTTGGGAATAAATTTGTAATATGCAAATGCGTCAAGTGCGGCAAACTCAACAGCCAGCCACGTCTCAAATTTGTGCTGTTCCGTCCAAATGCGGCCCATCTCAGGCCGGGTGTAACGGTCAATCATGGAAATACCGTAGTGAGGGATGAGTCATGAGGAATGGAAAATACTCAATCCTGTTGGCACTGCGAGTATAATTTTGGATTTCTGTTTTAATCTTCACCTGTTCATTCCTCATTTCTCAAGACTCATTCCAATCCCAAGAGATTTATAGCGTTAAGGGGATTTGAACCCCTGTTTTCAGAATGAGAATCTGACGTCCTGGACCAACCTAGACGATAACGCCTTGATGCTTCGGCTGTAAACACACGCACCACTTCATGTTTTTGCAAATTCATAGCCTGTACTTGTGCTCTGTTAAGATTGAGCATTACCGATTGAGGTAAAGAAATTCACACTTTGTGAGCTTGATGAGAATAAGAGACTAAAGTATACGAAACATTGGGTGTTGCGTCAAATTAATTGCGGGAAAAATTAGGTGAAAGCTAGAGAAATTATTGAGGTTGATTCAACTATTTAAAACAGCTCAGATAAAATTGAAGAAGCTCTGGTTTGGTAAGATTCTCTGCCAGTTCTTTAATGACGGGGTCTAAGTATTTTCTGTCCAGCACAGAACCGCAAGCATTGACAATTCCGCGTACATCATCCCGGTCACGCGTTCGGTCGGACACAATTTTATGGATGATGAGATCTTCTGGTGAACAGACTTGAATTGTTTCTCCTTGGACTAACACTTTCTTTGATCTTTGAATCGCTTCTTTTTCATAAGGTAACGTGGCAAAAATTAAATCAATTCTAATACCGCTTTGATCCTGAATAGGAAGCACGTGGGTCTCGGCAATAAATGAAACTGGGTGTTCAACACGGATTTGGTAGCATTTCTTTAACTGATCAATCAACGCACTTCCTTTTTTTTCTTCTACATGGACGGTAATGTCAATATCAAGCGTGGTGCGAGAAGTGCCCCAAAAAAGATTGGCAATTCCACCAATCACCATATAGGGGACTTGATTTGCGTTTAAGAATTTTACGATTTGAGTAAGAGCCTGTTCCAAAGCACTCATGAAAAAGATGACAGGAAGGCAAGTGACTTGCGCATGTTTTGAATTCCTTGGATGTTTGGAGACTCAATCTTTTGAGGATGACGAGCCAAAAAAAAGTCTACACATACACCAATCAAATGCAATCGTTTTTCAGCCGGAACGATTTCTGGCTGTGTTGATTCCCAAGCAGTAAATTTTTCGCGGCTAAGTTGATATTGAGCAAACTTGTCTCGACTCATCATGTCAAAATCATATCATTCCTTACTGATTTAATCCAGAAACCCAAGATGATTGGGTGCATCCCAAAAAAGGCAGTTCCGATTCAGTGGCAAACCCTCACCCCAACCCCAATACCGTTCAGTTAAGGACATAAATTGAGTCCTTGAATGTTAGGTGAGGCTGTGGGACTTGATGATGTTCAGTACGTTTAGACATAAATTTACTCACTCTTTGTTTAATGACTCTTGGGTTAATCCTGTTTCTTCTTGGGGGAAGTAAATGACTTGCAATCTCATCCAGCATGATCTCATAGTAAATAGGAAGAAGTTCTGTTTTGGCAGCTTGCATTCGTGGAATCGCACGGCTAATTACCCGAAGACTGCCAATAAAGGAAATCCTGTCTGGATCCAGGTCATATTTAGAAGCAGCTTCATACATGAGAGAGCGAATCGAAAAATGAGCAATCAAAAGACCATATATTTCTTGGAGAATGCCCAAAGAAGTCTTGCTTCTCAAAACAGGTGTTTTTCCAATCAAATGGGTTTTCATTTCGTCATAACTGATCTCAATCTCCCAGCGTTCATGATAAAGAAGGATCAACTCTTTAGCACGATAAGCTTCAGAATCAAGAAGCGAAGTAATGAGACGCTGTTTTTTCTTGGAATTGAAATAAGCTGGATCCGTAGTGGTGTATTCAATGATTCGAACCCAAATACCCATTCTGTCTTTTCTTCTTGCTTCAGGAGAAGGATAAAGTTTGGCCAGAAAAGAACTGTCAGGAAAAGTCTCAATGGGCTTAAACACCATATGACTTTGAAGACGTCCCAACAAATGAGCTTCTGTTGCGATCGCTCTTTTAAAGAGCTCATAACCCACAAAGCCTCTGTCCCAGAGAAGAAGCATTCCTTTCTGGATAGAACGCATCAGCCTGATAGCGCCTGTTTTCTCAGCAGTTCTGTAAGCGCCTATAAAGGCGTCGACTGTTATTCGGGTTCCCACTTCAATCAAAGCAATAATTCTGGCTATGGGCCAAGACGATTTTCTTTTACCTCCTTCAGGACAACCAAAGAATCGATCATTTTCAGGAGTATCAGGTACTGCCATACAAGTCGAATCAAGCGCCATCAGTTTCAGTCCCTTGTAAAAAGCCCATTCGTCAGAGGCTTGAGCAATCGGATGAGCCAAAGCACGGAAGAGTTGAAACAAGGGTTTTATCCCAAGACGCTGACGAGCTTGAGTGAGTGCGCTCTTAACA
>JAHFHD010000122.1 GCA_023247075.1 Candidatus Omnitrophota bacterium
TTGATATACCGTCTTTTTGGTTCTGATTCCATTCGTGTCGTACTCTTCCTCCACAGTCTTCAGCGTAGAACTGTTCGTTTGATATGTCGTCACAAGCTTGAGCGTATTCCCATTATTAGCCTGATACGTCGTCACCGTGCTGAAATTAATCCCATTCGTTTGATATACCGTCTTTTTGGTTCTGATTCCATTCGTGTCGTACTCTTCCTCCACAGTCTTCAGCGTAGAACTGTTCGTTTGATATGTCGTCACAAGCTTGAGCGTATTCCCATTATTAGCTTGATACGTCGTCACCGTGCTGAAATTAATCCCATTCGTTTGATATACCGTCTTTTTGGTTCTGATTCCATTCGTGTCGTACTCTTCCTCCAAAGTCTTCAGCGTAGAACTGTTCGTTTGATATGTCGTCACCGTGCTGAAATTAATCCCATTCGTTTGATACACCGTCTTTTTGGTTCTGATTCCATTCGTGTCGTACTCTTCCTCCACAGTCTTCAGCGTAGAACTGTTCGTTTGATATGTCGTCACAAGCTTGAGCGTATTCCCATTATTAGCCTGATAAATCGTCACCGTGCTGAAATTAATCCCATTCGTTTGATATACCGTCTTTTTGGTTCTGATTCCACTTGCGCTGTACTCCTCTCGTTCCGAAAGAATGTAATCGAGCCCGTACGTTCTCTTTTCAACTTTGCTCATTGGATCACTTGCCTGATAATCAATTTCTGCGCCTGAGGTAATTCTTCCGTCAGGATTATTGCGAAGGACTTCTTTGGTGAGTTTGCTGCTTTGATTGTAATACCGTTCGGCTTTAACACTCTTTCCGTCTAAGTGGTAGTCCATCTCCAGTTTAATGGAACTGCCATTCTGATAATAAGTCGTCTTGTTGTCCCAGAGATACGCTCCGTCACGCAAACTGACCTTCGCGAGAAATGTCTCGCCAGTATCGCGGCGCGTGAATTTGATTTGATAAGTGGACTCTGAAGCATTTGGAACATTCACATAAATAAGTTCAGCGGGCAAACCGCTTCCTTGGTGATCCTTCACCACGTCTTTCAATACTTCAAACAGTGCGCCAAAGGGAATGTTTTTGCCTTGAAGAATATTCGGGTGGGCATCAACAACTTGCTGGACCTTCGCGCGGTAAATGGCATTGAGGACTTGATCCTGAATGACCTCAAAACGAATATCATTGCTGCTGTGGAAAGCGTCCATCCAAGCGGTCATTTCTTCTAAACTAGCGTTTCTTCCCAATCGAGTCTGAACCATTTGATCCGCTTGATTTGAAACTTGCTTGAGCAGCCCATACCGATTCATTTCAACCGCACTCAAAATGGTGGAAAGAATCTTCTCGAAAGTGGCAACATCCAGAGTGCGCACAGATCTGCTCCCTTGGCTTGACTCCGCCCCGATCTCAACAACCGCATGATGCGCTTCTACTCCTTCAAAAACACCGTCATGATTTTGATCCACACGATTCATTACTTCAAACCGCTGCATTTCAGTTTTGTTAATGCGAACTGTTCCTCCGTTTGTCATATTAAAATGCATCTGAGTGTCTGAGCCTGTAGTCCCAGAAACGAGGTTAAAAATCTGCTGATGATCCAGGTTTGAACTGCCATTATTATTTCCGATTCCGCTAAGATTCATGTTTGGATAATAGTGCGTAAAAAACCCTCTTAGCTCAGGTGAAAATGCGCCATTGGAGGTTATGTCTTGAATGATGATATTCGTGATCACAACATTACCAAACTGCTTGACCGAAGGATCACTGGAGGCAATCATTCCATTCAAATCAGCAATTCCATATTCTCCTTTCATGTACACGTTTTTCCTGTCCGCACTGATAATGCCGCAGGGTTCACCCTGACATTGAATGATTGCATCCGTACTGCCTGGGAGATACCAGAAACCTCCACTGTTATCCACATCAACCTGCGTATTACGACTATCTGTATTGGACCAGTATTGAACAGCATTTTTAACATGGCCTAAAACCGTGTCGAATGAACTCAGTGCCATTGGTTCGCTGCTCACCCGAGCTTCAATAAGCTGACCTTTTCTATGTTCATACTTAATATCCTTATTTGCTGGATCTGTGACAAACGTAATAAATTCTTGGAGCGTCATTTCCATTTGCGTTGTCCCGCTTGGGGCAACTAAAGGAAATCGGACCATCACTTCTTTTGAAACAGATGCTTCTGCCTTCTTTCTGAGAACGGATACTTCGAATTCTCCTTTGGTTCTGTCAGCGTTAGGAGAAACATACTCAAACTTGTCAGGAATCCCAATAACCCCTCCAAGGGAATTTAGTTTCACTTTTTCGAATCCATAATCGGAGATTCGGTCGGTAAGATCAGGCATCCCTGAGCCTTCATAAAGTTCGGTATTTACCCGAATAAGCAACCCATTCTTTTTTAGAGCGTGATTAATCGGCAAAAAAAGATCGCGCATATTTCGCTCCTCAAATAGATTCATTATCAGCGGTTTCAACCCTTTCAGTTCTATTGCAATATTCTGAGGAATAGTCAGTTCGTCAGCATAAGATTGTCCCTTTCCTCTTGGGAATAGAGACATACGCGCAATAACTCCATCCAAAGATGCGGGTGTGGAGCCGTCCCAATAGTGATTGTAATCAGAAACTTCATGGCTTATCGCCGCGCCGATTTCTTCATCAATACCTTCCACTTGACGCCCGACAGCCGTAACATTTGCACCCTGTGCTCTCAGGGCTTTTATGAGCGAGACGGTTTTTTCGGTTGGACCTAACTCAACAAAATTCTTATTCAAAAGGGCGTTGGTTGTTGCTCCATTTTTTACACCTTTAAAATCTCCCCCGATATACTTCTCAATCAGCTTAGGAACTGGCCCATAAGAATCAAGCCCTAATTGAGGAGAGTCCTGTTCTGAATCGAAAAAATTTGAATAGTTTTTATCAATCCCAAAACCAATCAAACGCATATTACCCTCCTTATCAAGGCCATAGGAATAGTCAAAACTATTTTTCCAAAGAACACTATTCTTTTTAAATTTATTTTCGATTTGCCGACCCTCTGCATTCAACTTTTCTCTTTCCTCTTGCGCTTGCTCCGTCCGGCCTTGCATCAAGGCAATAGGCGTGTAGCCCTCTGTGACGATGGCCCAAGAAAAATTTTTCTTTTCGCGGCCTATCGTAATTTCTAAATCACGCACAACTCTCATGGAGGGAGCAACCATTCCCTCCCCTTGCTTTTGCAATTGTTCCCATTGATGCATAAGGGAAGCTATATGGGTATGTCCAGAATGAGGGTCCGATATGTCCTGAACAAAAATATCTCCGGAGGCATATTTCCCATTGCCAAATGCCGTAAAAACTTCAGACCTTACGATGTTTTCCAAAACAAATCGTTTCAACACTTGAACTAGCCCGCCGTTTGGATTGGAAAGATCTTGATCGATCAACTTCTCCATGTGGCTAGACAGAATCCGGTCCTTATCCTCAAGATCCTGAGCGATCATCTCCATTTTTCGGGCGTCGGTTGAGAGCTTCCATTCGAAGGTTTGAAGCAACTGTGCTGAGACAATCCGCTCGTCATTGGCAAACAGGTCTGGGGAGATACTCGATGCAATTTCTTTGATCCTAGAGTCGATCAGGCTTGAATTTGAAGTTGATGCTTCCCGAATGATATTAATCGCCATCAATCTGAGGTGCAATTCATCAGATCCAAGCATGTCAATCAAATCCTCAGAATCCAAATTACCACTTTTCACGTAAACATGGGATTGTCCATTCACTCTTAAGTATTCTACGATGGTACCATTCCCTCTTTTAGAACGATAAATAACTTTGGAGTGATTCGTATCGTCTGGGATAGGAAGACCTGCGAAGTCAGATCTTTCATTGACAGGCCATGCTGGAGGAGTCGGATGATCCAAGAGTTGTTGAATGCCCGTTTCTAAAGCTGCGCCCGTTCCAGTCAAATTTTCATATTCAGGGTTTTCATATTCAGGGGTGAGATCGGTGTCCAAATTAAATGTATTCTCTTTCCTTTCCACAGTAGCAAGGTACTGAGCTAACTCTGTTTTATACTGGTCCATGGCTGCTGGTAACTTGTACAAAAATTGTTGTTCAGCTTGTTCATCTGCGCTTAATGCCATTCCTGCGATCACCTTGCTCTCAATGCTTTTACGTTTTCCCTCAAATGTTTCCTCCCATGCAGCAAGGTTCTTCGCTAATTGTTCAATGAGATACTGCTTCGCCTGTGGACCAAACTCGAAATCACCACTGTTTAAAAGATCTCCAACATCAATCATGTAAATCTTTCCTGTATCAGGATCCACCACATAATTGGCACTTTTATCAAGTCTGAAGCTGTAGTCAATTAAACCTTTTTTGGCTAGATTCATGGCAACTTCCTTTGTTCTTTGCAGCATCTCACTTACACGGTTTGCGCTATCGGCAGCGCCTGTTTTGATGATGCTAGCGATATATTCGTACACGGTCACATATTTCTTCCGGATGACAGCGTAAGGGATGGGGATGGTGTGCAGATCACCCTGGTCGTCTTCAATTGTAATCTCCAAGTTCCTCACCACCGTGAATGGACCAATCCCATCACCGCCCCGTTCCTTAGCAGCATTTAATTTTTCAATGAGCTCAGAAGCTTCATTTGCATTCTTCATCATCTGGACCACAGTCCTATCATCCGCATAAGCTATGGAATGCGCCCCCCCAGGTCCAAGTGCTTTAAAAACCTTTGCATCTGTTTTAAATTGCTGGGTCCAGATGGCTCCATCCATTTTCCCAATTTCTTCTTCCAAAATTTGAATGTCCCAGGAAGGGTAATACTTTGGAATCAACCTCTGCATCTTATAGGACAACCGGTTATTACTCTGCCTGTAATCAAGTGCCATCCAGTGAGAATCAGGCTGATGAAGTTCAAGATCCAAAACATCGATAAAATCCTGGTGGGTTGATGATGAGGGCTCTGATCTTTGATGTAGTTTATCCTCTAAAACCTTTACATCGATGAAGGGGTTATGCTCCTGAATGGCTTGCTTCATTCCATCTGACAAAGCGCCATTATTCGAATGAAAATCTTGAAAGAGAGATTGACCGGTAACCTTATGCTGTGTTTTACTTTCGATGACCCTTTCATCGAGACGGGCACTCGCTTCGTTTATTCCCGACAAATTTGCCTCTGCATTCACTCCTCCTAAATCTAAATTGATATTTAAGAGTTTCTGGAGAACATTTTCATCTAATTCAGAGTCGATCGAACTTAGAACCTCAGAATCCGACAGACTGGAAATCTTTTCTGAAATCTCCACGAAGCGAGCCTTGCCAGGCGTTGTGACTCCATCCAAATTTGGAACTTGAAAACCTTTTGTGCCGATGAGAACTTCTACACCAAGGAGAGCGACCGCAACGGCTCTCTTCATATACCCTCGGGCATATTGCACTTTTACTGTCTGGTCACCCCTAAATCCCAAAACAAGTTGTTTTTCAACTCCAAGATCTGGTTTTGGACCGCATCCTGATCCTCCTCTTGCACCACCTCGGCATACTGTCTCGGGTTCAATTACTTCTTCTGTCTCAAGATTAAGGATCACAGATTCGCCTTCCATTTCCCCAATCCAAAGCTCTTGAGTTCCATCAACCTTCATTTCTAGAACGTTAATATCGTTGTGCTGAGCATTCGTGAATGTGTGCGTAAAGGCATGGCTCCAGTCATTGTCGCTGATTCGAACGACAACGTTACCCTCCATCTCCGCTCTTTCAATCTTGAATCCCTTCGAGGGATCAGAAGTCGAAGGTTTAAAATAAGTGGAAGTAAAATCGCCGTCCTCGTCACGAAAAACTTTCAGCTCTGCGCCGCTTGTGGTGGTCTCTGAAGAAACGAGCGTGACCTGCTCGCCAAAACGGGCAATGGTCTCGTTAAGCGACAAGGGTTCAGAGATAGTTGCAGGAAGACTTTGAATGAGGCCGCTGAGATTTGGATGAGTGGCGGCTGAAATTCCGGCAAGCGCACCGCTTAGAGCGCTCCTTTGATCAGGGTGCAAAGCATTTAGATCAACGTGGCCGGCAAGCTCATTCATCAAAATTTGCGCGCGATGAATAGTTGTTCGCGAGTTTGGATTAAGCGACTGCAATTTCTTAACGGAATAGGCTAATTCGATCAGGCTAAGAGCGGGGTCCTTAAATTGTTCAATCATCGGCTGCGAAGGATTTGAAAGCAGTTTTAACGACTCGGCTAAAGCGCCGGTGGCGTTTCGGAGGGCTCTTTGGACATCAGCGCCTTGATTCGGCAATGTACTAATCCCATCCAATATCAAAGCTGCGGAGCCGATGACGGATGGAGGAGCTCTTTCAGCACGGCTTCCCTTAATAGCTTGCTCTCTTAAATGCTCCGACAAGCTGAGCGCCGCCGCAGACAAACGGTTTTGAGTCTCGGTTTGGAGCTGATTGATCGAAGCAGCCAACGAGGAATTTCCCTGTAAAGCCGGGTTGCTTTTAATTGCGCTTAAAGTTTGATTCATGCTGGTTAATGCTCCGAGGGTCGAGTGTCCGTGGTCTGCCGTTTGTGCGCTGCCTGACTGGGCAAATGCAATCAACCCTTGAGTCACTGACTGCACACCATTTGATAAGCCTGGGGCGTTCTTGATGGCATTGACAATATTAAAACCCTCACTCAAGCGCGCTCTAAAGTCAGAACTTAAAATCGAATTGCCTTTTACCTGCTCGATAAAGGCTGCAGCTTGATCAGTTTTTCCCGCCTCAGCCAGCGCTGAAATGTAACTTGCGGCGCCGATATCATTCATAGCTGATCCCGCTTGTGACACATCCAAGGAAGCATTTAAACTTGCGTGTTGAAGAA
>JAHFHD010000186.1 GCA_023247075.1 Candidatus Omnitrophota bacterium
GATGTTCGAAGTAAAATCCGGGAATTAATGGGGGTTTAAGCTAGAGAGGACTTCATGACAAGAATAAAAATCTGTGGAAATACAAATTCAGAAGATGCAATTTTAGCAAAAGAATCAGGCGCTAATTTCTTAGGACTCATTTTTACTGAGAGCAAGCGCAAGGTGTCAATTGAACAAGCAAAAGTAATCATTGCAGCAATTCCAAACTACAATTCATTTGTCGGTGTTTTTGCCAATCAACCAAAGGAGTTGGTTGAAAAAATTGTGACCCAGCTTAATTTAAACTGGGTCCAGTTTCATGGAGACGAAACTTCAAGGTACTGTGACTATTTCACTCATAAAAAAATAAATGTCATCAAAACATTCCGGGTGCAGGATGTCATGAGCCTTAAAAGACTTGAAGAGTACGACATCGCTGCCTTTTTGTTTGACACTTTTTCTCGTCACGAGCTTGGAGGAACTGGCCAAACTTTTGACTGGTCAGTTATTGAAAAGCGGCCTTACATTCATGGAAAACTATTTTTAGCTGGGGGACTTACGGTTCAGAATGTGGCCGAAGCCATTCGTCGTGTTCATCCCTATGCAGTTGATGTTGCAAGCGGCATTGAACAAAGTCCGGGTAAAAAAGACCCGAAGCTTCTTAAGGAATTTATTCAATCCGTTAAAGAATCTGGTTAAGTGAATTGAATCAATACCCATATGTGGAAACCGACTTCAGAATTTATTGACCAAATTGTTCGTCGGCTTGACCGAATCGACCGGAAGAGTCTTGAGCAACACCTTCAAAATCTCTTGGATGAAAAAAAGTTTCTCTTAAAACTTCTTGCTCAAGCACCATATGGCATCATCATCCTCACGCTCAAGAGAGAAATTGTCTACTTCAATCGCCGCATTCAGCATCTATTTAATCTCCCCGAAGAGTTTCAGACAAAGGCGGAGCTTGACCAATCTATTACAGATCAAAACTTCGTGGAGTGGGTTACGAATGCCATCCAAACCAAAAAAGAAAAATTTAATGAAGAAATTGACATCATGGCGCCCCGCCCCATGCTGCTCCACGGAACGCTCTTGTTTGAAGATGATGGCGCATCGTCAATGGTTATTATTTTTATTTCAAATTTGACTGAAAAAGAAAAAGGGGTTCGCGAAAAGTTTAAGATTGAGCATGTAGAATCCACCGTGCGCCTCGCGGCGGGAATCGCACATGAAATTGGAAATCCACTTAATTCAATTACGATTCATCTCGGCCTCATCTCAAAAATGGTTGAGGAGCTGCCAAATAAGGAGCGCAAAAAAATTGCGACTTCACTTGGCGCCATTACGGATGAAACAAAGCGCCTTGACCGAATCACTCGAAATTTCCTGAAAGCTGTCCGGCAGAAGCCAGTCGTCTTTGAATTGCATCAAATGAATGACCTCATCAAAAAAGCCCTTGTGCTTCTAGCCCCTGAACTCCAAAAAGGGGGAATTGGGGTAATCAGGGAACTCGATTTAAAGCTCCCAGCATTTCTTTTAGACGGCGAGCGGATTCATCAAGTGTTTGTTAATCTCATCAAAAATGCGATGCAGGCGATGCCGAATGGAGGAACGCTTAAAATCAAAAGCAAATTGAAAGAAAAACTTTGCTGCGTGACAGTCCAAGACACAGGCCTTGGAATCCCAGAAGAAAAAATACAAAAGATTTTTGACGCCTATTACACCACTAAGGAAGAGGGAAGCGGGCTCGGTCTCTTGATTGTTTCCCAAGTCATTCGAGACCATGGTGGACGAATTGAGATTGCCAGTAAGGTGAGTTCCGGTACTACTGTGACATTTATTCTACCAATCCGAAAAGAAAAACTGAGCCTTCCAAGTCCCGCAAATAAAGGACAGTCATGAATACCGGTTTTACCATCCTCATTGTTGACGATGAAAAAAATACCCGTGAAGGACTCAAGCAATTTCTCGAGCGGCTCAACTATGACGTTGTGGATGCCGCCTCTGGAAAAGAAGCAATCCAGCAAATGCGCACGGTTAAACCAGATGTTGTGCTCACTGACCTCAAAATGCCGGACATGGATGGAATTGAAGTTTTACATGCAATACACCGCCTAAAGCCAGACACACTCGTGATTTT
>JAHFHD010000123.1 GCA_023247075.1 Candidatus Omnitrophota bacterium
AGAGATTTACGCAGCACAAACTTGGTCTGAGGCATTGGCCCATCAAAAGCATCGACAAGCAGCAGCACGCCATCCACCATTTTGAGAACCCGCTCGACTTCGCTTCCAAAATCTGCGTGGCCAGGTGTGTCAACAATATTAAAGAGTGTGTCTTTGTAAAGGAATGAAGCGTTTTTTGAAAAAATCGTGATGCCGCGCTCTTTTTCAATTGGATTTGAATCCATCACGGTTACTTCACCGGCTTTAAAATCATGCGCGCCTGTTTGTCTGAGAAGTGCATCGACAAGTGTTGTTTTTCCGTGGTCAACATGCGCCACAATTGCAATGTTCCGAACATCCTTACGTCTTTTTTGATTCGACATCAATTCATCCTTTCAATCCCCAAATTTTGTGCCTCATGTCCCACTTAAGCGAACGGGAATGGTACATTGACTTAGGCAACTCTGCAATGCTATTCGTATTCTGACATAGTTTCGATAGTGTCATCAAAATTGTGTTCTTTGTCATTCCCGCGAAAGCGGGAATCCACAGATCATGGATCCCCGCTTAAAGCATGCGGGGATGACAGGGGTATTATGGAGGCAAAGAACACAATTTTGGTTGCGCGATCGAACTGCCTTTATTGGGATGTACCCTAGTTTCAGGGTACATTTACAAGGTCTTCCTAAGTGTGTATGATTCGGCTTGACATGAAAGAATATCAAGCACTTCTCAAACACATTCTCACAAACGGCACTCAAAAATCAGACCGGACGGGTGTGGGAACATTCAGCATCTTTGGTTACCAGATGCGTTTTGACCTCCAAAAAGGTTTCCCGCTTGTCACCACCAAAAAAATCCATTTGAAATCCGTCATTTACGAATTGCTTTGGTTTTTGCACGGCGACACAAACATTAATTATTTAAATGAGCACGGCATCACGATTTGGAATGAATGGGCAGATGTAAATGGTGGTCTCGGCCCAGTTTATGGAAAGCAGTGGCGGTCATGGCCAAAACTGGACGGCAGCACCGTCGACCAAATTTCAGAATTGGTTCAAACCATCAAAAAAAATCCGGATTCAAGGCGCCTTATTGTCAGCGCCTGGAATGTGGGTGAACTTGACCAAATGGCGCTCCCACCTTGTCACTGCCTCTTTCAATTTTATGTCGTGGAAGGCAAACTCTCTTGCCAGCTCTATCAAAGAAGTGCGGATGTTTTTCTCGGCGTTCCATTTAACATTGCTTCGTACTCACTTCTCACTAAAATGATTGCTCATGTCACAGGACTTGAACCAGGTGAATTTATTCACACTTTTGGAGATGCACATCTTTACCTCAATCATTTGGAGCAAGTAAAGCTTCAACTCTCCCGCGAACCAAAACAGCTCCCCGCTCTTTGGATGAATCCGGAAATAAAAAACCTATTTGATTTTAAATATGAAGATTTTCGAATTGAGCACTACGACCCACATCCGGCAATCAAAGCACCAATTGCAGTTTAGTCCGACCCAACATGGAGAAACCAAAGCTTTACCACATTGTTGCCGTTGCGCAAAATGGAGTCATTGGGCGCGCCGGAAAACTCCCGTGGCATTTTTCAGCTGACCTGAAACATTTCAAGGCCATCACGATGGGGCACACCATCATCATGGGACGGAAAACATTTGAAAGCATTGGAAGCAAGCCTCTGCCTGGACGAATTAATTATGTGCTAAGTCGATCTGGCCTTGATTGTCATGCTGAGCGCAGCGAAGCATCTAGCAGTCAAGAAAAACTTCGAGAAAAATCTGCTAGATCCTTCGGCTTAAGTAACCGCCTTCGACCAAAAGATGCCAGCCTCAGGATGACACATGAACCAAAAACAAACATCGCTTTCTTCAATTCAATTGATGACGCCATTCAAAACATCTCCACTTCTCAAGCCTTTATTATTGGCGGCGCGGAAATTTTCAAACAGACGCTTGACCAAATAGATGGAATTTATTTCACACAAATTCACAAAGCGTTTGAGGGTGACGCATCTTACTCGCAAATCCCAAGCCACTTCAAACAAAAGTGGGTGAAAATAATTCAAGACGAACCCAAAATTGAAGTGATTTTGTTTGAAAGAAGATAGAGGGTAATTTTAAACCTACTGCCTTGTCTGTCATCCTGAGCCCGCAGGGCGAAGGATCTAGGGTTCACTAGATCCTTCGCCCTGCGGGCTCAGGATGACATGCCTAAACACTCTACAGTTGAAAAGAATAAAAATCGCCGAGGTCTAAGATTTGCGTGAGCTTGTCAAGCGCTGAGCGCGATTCGCGAAGAAGTGCGGGGTCTTTTAAATCATGAAGATGAAGCTTATCCCTGTAATGTGTTTTCACCCATTCTGAAAGTTCTTCGTAACGCTCTTCGGTGAGCATGCAGCCCGGATGGATGGCTGCTGCTTCTTTTTTGCTGAGAACAACGCGAAGCCTCAGACATGCCGGTCCGCCGCCATTCATCATGCTTTCCTCTAAATCCACAAAGTGGGCTTCTTTGATTTGATTTTCATTTTTCAAAATCGAGTCAATCATCACTTTGGAGTTTTTCACTTGGCATTGAGTAGGAGCAATCAACGCCATTTTTCCACTTGGAAGCGTGACAAGCTGGCCGTTAAAGAAGTAACTTTCCACTGCTTCGCGCACACTGAGTTCAGCTTCTGTGACACACACAAAGTGTGGTTTCTCGCCTGAAACTTGCTCGTACTTGCGCGAGAGTTCTTTGGTGACTACATCTGCATCGACAAACGCGCGCTCGTGAAAAATCAGAATGTTTTCATTTCCAAACGCAATCAAATCATTGTGAAAAACACCGAGATCAATGACTTCCGGATTTTGTCTTGCAAAGACAATCTGGTTTGGATTTAGGCAGTGTAATTTTGAAATTTTTTCGCTTGCAGAATGGCTTTGACGCGCTGGGTAAATTTGTGGGGTAAACTTGGTTCCATTTTTTCCGTACACGAATAATTGAATACCGGATGTGCCGTGACGCTTCGCCAGCCGCATGTGATTGGCTGCTCCTTCATCAAAAAAAATCCCGTTTGCGGGAAGCAGGTCATGATGTTTGAAAAACTCTGGGGCTTCAAAAATATGGCTCAAAATTTTCTGTGTTTCTTTGGGCTCAATCGCCCGATGTGCGAATGTCGCCAAATTAGCAGGTGTTAGATGAACTTTTCCATCCGTTGAATCTACAGAAGGAGAGATGGTTGCGGCATTTGCAGTCCACATAAAGGAGCTGCTAGAACAAGTGAGTAGCAAATTAAAATTTTCTTCTCCGGCGTGCGTCACGACTTGCTCATCCGGCCCACTAAAACCTGCGGCACGGAGCGCGCTAACTGATGGTCGTTCTTGAGGTGGAATCACACATTGAGGAATGCCGAGGTCAAACAGAAGTTTCATTTTTTCAAGAGCTTGAAGCGCCGCTTGTTTGGGGTGAGAAATAGCGTAGCGGCTTTTGAGCGAAGCAATGTTTCCCTGCGCGAGGCCGGCAAAATTATGAGTGGGTCCAATGAGACCGTCGAAATTATATTCTTTGAATGTTTCTTTTTGGCTCATAAATGCTTGTCATCCTGAAGCCAACGGTTCAGGCAAAGGCTGAAGGATCTAGTGTTTGCTGGTGCCTTGTCACATACATCATCGTAGTCGGACATCAAGTCCGACACACTTTCGGAGAAGAACGTCATACTCGTAGAGAATATCAAAATTCTCACGAGTAGTATTTGCCGCATGAAGTGGCAAATGCCAGTTCTTCCCGTAAAGTGCTCGCGCACATAATCGTAGGCAACGTCAAAGTTGCCACGATTAGTACTGGCGCATAAGCGCCGGTAAATCATTACAAGTTCATTTTTTAAAGGAACAAGGTACAAGTGCTCTGTTCAATGGACAATAATTAATATTACAGAGCACTAGATGCTTCGCTGCGCTCAGCATGACACGCGAATGTCGAAGAGCATGAATTTACACCTCAATACCTGGGGTTAAACGCTCCGGCAAAACTAATTTTTCTTTTTCCATTGAGGCCACTGGGTAAGCTGCGTAGTCTGCTGCAAAATAGGCGCTGGGATGATGATTGCCGCTTTGCCCGACCCCACCAAATGGAGCTTCAGAATTTGCGCCTGTAAGCGGTTGATTCCAATTGATGACACCTGCGATACTGTGCCTAAAAAAATTCTGGTATTCTTTTTGATCATCACTCAAAAGCCCGGCCGCAAGTCCGTAAGCCGTTTGATTCGCAATTTCAATTGCCTTGTCAAAATTTGGAACCTGAATCACCTGCAAAATCGGACCGAAAATTTCTTCGTCTGGGCGATTCAAAACACGGGTGACATCAATGATTCCAGGGGTAAGGAACGCGTCATTGCGAGGGACGGGCCGTGTTTTTACGGCCAAGACCGACTTGTCCGCCAGTAGTTTGGCGGAAGCAATCTCAGAATCTAGATTGCTTCGTCCCGGCTGCTTCGCAGCCAGTCCTCGCAATGACGTACACGGGAGAAGAATTTTTCCACCTAGATGAACTAAGTTTTTTTGTGCGTCCAAACATTTTTTTGCAGCGGCGGGTGAAATGAGAGGACCCATAAATGGCTCTGGTCTGTCCGTGTAAAACCCCACTCTCAACTTTTGAGCCGTTTCAATGAGAAGCTTGAGAAATAATTTTGATTTTGAACTCTCACAAATCACGAGCCTCCTCGCGCACACGCATCTTTGACCGCTTGTCAGGTATGCAGATTGAAGAGTCATGTAAACAGCAGCGCGAATGTCAGACACCTGACCGACGACAAGCGGATTATTTCCACCCATCTCAAGTGCTAAAATTTTTCTGGGATTTCCACTAAAGACTTGGTGAATGGCTTTTCCCGCTCTGGCACTTCCCGTAAATAAAACGCCGTCCAGTTCCTTGTGAGACACAAGAGAAGCGCCTGTTTTCCCCGCGCCTTGAATGAGATTTAAAACACCGGACGGAATTTGAGCGGACTGCCAAAGCCTGACGAGCCGCTCTCCTACAAGCGGCGTGTATTCGCTTGGCTTAAACACCACCGTGTTTCCGGCAAGCAAAGCGGGAATCATATGTCCATTGGGAAGATGACCTGGCAAATTAAATGGCCCGAGCACAGCAAGCACGCCGTGGGGTTTAAAACGTGTGACGCTCACCGCTCCATTTTTTTCACGCTTCACTTCACGGCAGCGTTCTTCATAAGCACGAAATGAAATTTCAACCTTCGCAATCATCGCATCCACTTCAAGCAATGATTCCCAAAGCGGCTTACCTGTTTCTTCACTAATCGCAATTGCAAAACTTTCCTTCTCCACGCTCAAACGCTCTTTAAACCGGATTAAATATTCTTTTCGCCTTTCAACCGGCAGAGTGCTCCAGGAAAAAAATGCATGGCGGGCAGCGCAAACAGCAAGTGAGATTTCCTTTGCACCGGCTTCTTTTCCCTGCCACAAAATTTTCCCGGTTGCAGGGTTGGTGGATTGAAATGATGAAGAATTTTTATTCATTTTGTTTCCTAAGCTCCGACACTTTTTAGTGTCATCCTGACCCCGTTTTGGCGGGGGAAGGATCTTGCAAATTCTTTTTAAAGCTTTGCTTGATTGCTAGATTCTTCGGCGAAGCTTTGAAACGCTTGCCTCAGAATGACAAGCAAGAGGTGCGTACCGAATTAAATCTCCTTTTGAAATGCCAAGGCCTTGGGCAAGTTCAGATGAAATTTGAGCTGCCCCACTGCGCAGTAATTTTAAACTTCCTGCCGCCGCACGAAATTTCTCAAATGATTGAATGTTTGCAATGACGCACGAATGTTCCGAGGCGTTTTCTGGCTGATTTATTATTTTCTCGACACGCGCAATGCGGCTTTCGCGAACAGTCCGGATGCTGCGAAGCGGGCAGCCCATAACAGGACCAGCTTCAAAAATGTCAATTTCTCCAATGAACTCGAATCCTTCTCGCTTGAGAAGATGAAGCGCTGGCTTTGTGTCCTCATGAACTTTTCCAATTACTGCCTGCGCTTTTTTAGGAAGAAGAGGGAGATAAATGGGGTGCTCGGGCATGAGTTCTGCAATAAATGATTTGTCAGCCATACCTAAAAAATCAGCCTTCTTAAGTTCCACTTCAAAAAAGTGGACGCCAAGTGAATCCCAAAATGGCGAGCGGCCATTTTCATCAATCACACCTCTTAATTCGGCTATGACTTGCTTTTCAAAGCTCTCTGGATGCTCCGCCATAAATAAAAAACGGGTCAGGCTGAGCGGCCTCCCCACTCCAGATGAACGCAATTTGGGAATTAAAAAAAGTGTTCCAATTTCACTTGGGCCGCTGTGATTTTTTACGAGCCGGAGATAACGAATTTCTTTGCGCACGCCGAGTAATTTCGATTCCTTAATTGCTGTTTCAATTTTGTAAGTGTAAAACGGCTCAAAGCCACCTACTTTGGAAATAACTGAAGAAGTGCCAACAACTTTCTTGGTTTTTGTGTCTTCCAAAACAAAAAAATAAAGCTCGCCGTCCGAACATCTTGATTTTTTCTTGAAACTACCCAGTGATTTTTGGATTCTTGATTCTAAAATTGCGCGGTCATGAGGAAGTGTGGTGAGCCCCACTTTTGCAAGTGAGGACATTTTGTACAAAGCATCCAAATCATTTAAGGCAACTGGCCTGACGATGAACATATTATTCCTTTCACGTGTCATCCTGAACGAAGTGAAGGATCTTGCAATCGCTAGATCCTTCGGTCGCCCTTTTTAGGGCTCCCTCAGGATGACGCGCAGACAATTCACAGGAAACGGTCGTGACC
>JAHFHD010000124.1 GCA_023247075.1 Candidatus Omnitrophota bacterium
CGCATTTAAAAACAAATTGAGAAATGCCTCCCGAAGCTTGGTCATATTCCCAACCCATTTCGGAAGTGTTTTGGCAAACCGCTTAACCACTTGAATTTGTTCAAGAGACACTTGGTAAGACAAAAGTGCAACCGTGTCATTGATCAAGGATTCAAAATCAATCGGCTCTGTCACAGAATCTCGCGCGTCAGAGAACATCAGTAACTTCCTTGTAATATCGGCTGCGCGTTTTGTTTGCTTGACGATTGTTTTGAGCACATCCTCAACATATTCGTCATAAGCCAATTGATCGCGCTTGAGCAGCAAAACTTGCGCTTTCCCGGAAATCACCGTAAGTGGATTGTGAATTTCGTGAGCAAGGCCAACCGCAAGCTCAGCAATGGCCAAATGCTGCGCGCGGTACAAAAAGTCGGAACGCATGCGCACCAGTGCTTCGTAATCTGCCTCGATTTTTTCATACTCAAGCGCACCGTGAAGTGTTGGGCCAATTTCATCTGAAAATTCTGAAAATGACTTGAGCACGTTCTGATGCAAGCGATGGGTCGCCTGCTGCCAATTTAAATTAATCATGCCAATCAAATGGCCCTGAAAAAACACTGGGACCACAAGCTGCGCCTCAAGACGCTCAAACTCATGAGTCAATTGATTTGCTTCCTGCCAGGAAAATGATTTGGTTACCCGCTCACGATCAATCGGGAATTTGCGGACCTTCAAAAGTTCAACCAGCACATTTCCCTCTTTAAGTTCGAGCGCCTTCCAGTTATTTGATTTAAATCCAAAGGCCGAAGCAATCTGATATGTCTTAGTATTCTGCCGGTTGAACACAAATACTGAGGCACAAGGGACATTCCAAGTTTCGACAAATGTATTGACAATTAAATTTGCAATTTCTTTCGTGCTTAAAAGACCGTGGGACGAGCGTGCAATTTGCGCAAGCGTTGAGAAATCATAGGAAGAGCCCTGAAAAAAATCATCTTTCAGAAATAAAAAGAGGAGGTAATCGAGCGGCTTGTAAAAAAGAACGGCAAGAACAACGGAAGCGAGCAGCACCCTGACATCATCAGAAACAAGTTGAAAGTCAAAAAATCGAAAAATGAGAAATCGGAAGAGGGAAAAAAAGAAGAAAACAAGAACGAATAAAATGAGACTCAGCAAAATAGTTTGAAGCAACCGCTTTCGCTTCCTGAGCTTTGGGGTCATCATATTCTTTAGACTTTAGATGGATTCATATCCTCTCAATTAACGGTACAACTCGAAAAAAATTTAAGCGTTAATTGCTTCTGAGCAACGTTCACACAGGGTGAGATGCTCCGTATTTCGTCCCACCTGAATTGAATAGGTCCAGCAACGCTCACATTTTAACCCATGAGCGCGTTCCATTGCTATTTTAAATTGATGCTGCTCTCCATCCGAATCTAACAGCAAAGAAACCAATTCTGCCTCTAAGTCAGAGACAATTTCCAGCTGCGAAACAATAAAGGCTTCGCGTAAATCTTTCCGGTAAGCACCAAACAAATACGTGAGTCGTTTGTCATTAGTGGCAAGACTTAGGCGCAGTTCAAGCGCACTTCCAATTTCTTTGGCAATTCGCTTCTGTTCAATTCTTTGATTTACCAGGTCACGCACTTGAAGTAAATCCTGCCAATCTTGAATTAGCGCGCGGTCTATTTGACTTTCAGAACATTCCGGCCAGTCTGCTTCGTGAATACTTTGAGCGTCGCTTTCAGTCCTCGTCAAACGCCAGACTTCATCACACGTAAATGGAAGAACGGGCGCTAAAATCTTTACCAGATTCTGAAGTAAATCGTAGAGCGCAGTTTGAGCAGAACGCCGTTTTGTGGAATTTTTTCCGGCGGTGTACAAACGGTCTTTTAAAATATCGAGGTAAAATGCGCTTAAATCCAAGACCAAATAATCCTGTACTAGTCGGTACACGTGATGAAACAAATTTTTCTCAAGATACCCCTCAGCATCACGAACAAGCAAATAACTCTTCGCCAGAGCCCACTGGTCTACCACCTGCATTTCTTGAAGCGGAATGTGATTCTCTCGCGCATCAAAGTCATGAAGATTCCCCAGTAAAAATCGGAAGGTATTTCGTATTCTGCGGTAGCTTTCCACAAGACGCGTTAAAATTTCACGAGAAAGCCGAATGTCGAATTGGTAATCAGAAGAACAAACCCAAAGACGAAGCACGTCAGCGCCAAATTCCTTCATCACCTCTTCGGGCGAAACCACATTTCCGCGTGATTTGGACATTTTTTTTCCTTCACCATCCACCACAAAACCATGCGTCAGAACACTGTGAAACGGAGGCTTTTTGTCCAAAGCCACACCGGTAATTAAAGCGGATTGAAACCACCCCCGATGCTGGTCAGAGCCTTCGAGGTAAAGATCTGCCGGGTATTGGACTCGCTCATCCGCTCTTTGCAAAACCGCTTTGTGGCTCACGCCTGAATCAAACCAAACATCAATAATGTCTTTTTCTTGAACAAAATCATGGCTTCCGCAGGAACACGCAAAATTTGGCTTCAAAAATGCGGAGGCTGGTTTCTCAAACCACACGTCTGCACCTTCTTTCGCAAATGACGAAACAATTTCAGTCTTTGATTCAGAAACGAGAATTTTTTGACAGGATTGGCAGCGGATAATAGGAATTGGCACACCCCAATAGCGCTGCCTTGACAAACACCAGTCAGGGCGCGTTGCAATCATGGAACCAATTCGATTTTTTCCAGTATCTGGAACAAACCGGATTTCATTTTGAATCGCCTTCCCCAAACGCGTCCTCAAATCTTCATAGTCAACTTTAAGAAACCATTGTTTGGTTGCTCGAAAAATAATTGGTTTCTTGCATCTCCAGCAATGCGGGTAAGAATGTTGATGAGGTTCCTCGTGAAGCAATGCTCCTTTTTCTTTAAGCAGTTCAACAATTTTCGGATTTGCTTTAAAGACATGAATTCCCTCGCAAAGTGGAAATTCATTCGTAAATCTTCCTTTACTGTCCACTGGAGAAAGAATCGCGAGGTTATGATTAATGTAACCGTGAACATAATCCTCTTCGCCATGTCCCGGCGCAATATGGACAATGCCGGTGCCATCTTCTGCTGAAACGTAATCAGCCGTAATAACACGTGACATTCTGTCAATAAAAGGATGTTTGGCTTGACGCCCAGAAAAATTTTTACCTTTTTGAATTCCAATTTCCTTAATATTTTTAAACCCAAGTTTTCCTTGAAGGGTTTGAAGCAAACTGTGAGCAAATACAAATCTGCCTTTTTCTGTTTCAATCGTCACATAATCCAGCTCCGGATGAAGCGCTAATCCAACGTTTGCTGGAAGCGTCCAAGGAGTCGTTGTCCAAACAATGAAACTAATATTTTCAGAGCCCGCTAAAGGAAAAGTGACGTACACCGATGGTGAAGTTTTGTCTTCGTACTCAAGCTCCGCGTCAGCAAGCGCGGTTTCGCAGTCAAAACACCAGGGAACCGGCTTCAGACGCTGCTCAATAAATCCTTTTTCATAAAGAGTGAGGAATGATTCGGCAATTTTCGATTGGTATTCAAAATTCATTGTGAGGTACGGATGGCTCCAATCGCCAAAAATTCCAAGGCGGATGAATTCATCCCGCTGAATCTGGATGAACCGCTCCGCATAAGAGCGCGCCTTCTTGCGAAAAGAAACTTGGTCCACTTCATCCTTCCGTTTTCCTAATTCACTTAAGAGCGCATGCTCAATCGGAAGACCGTGGCAATCCCATCCCGGAACATAGTCTGAGCCATAGCCCTTCATGGTTTTGTAGCGGAGAATCATGTCTTTCAAAATTTTATTGAACGCATGTCCAATGTGAATGTGTCCATTGGCATAGGGAGGGCCGTCGTGAAGCGTGTATTTATTTTTTCGTTTCAAAGCGCGAAACTTAAGACGTTCGTAAATTCCTTCAGATTGCCAGGCCTTAAGCCACTCTGGCTCCTGCACAGGCAGATTTGCCTTCATGGGGAAAGAAGTCTGAGGCAGATGAATGGTTTCCCGGTAACGCTTTTCCTCCCTGCTAGTGGACATCGGGAAGTTTTTGAACCAAGGATTGAACAAATAAATCAAGCTTGGGCCCTGCTTGATTGGCCACCTTAATGATTTCTTCAATATTGACTGGCGCCAAGTGGTCGGGGTCGCAAATATCTGACACCACACTCAGTCCAAGAATTTGAAAACCGGCATGTACGCCCACAATCACTTCTGGCACAGTAGACATCCCAACCAAATCAGCGCCAAGCGTCTTTAACATCCGGTATTCAGCGCGTGTCTCCAAATTCGGTCCTTGCACACCTGCATAAACACCACGAGCAAGCGAAATATTCTTTTCATGGGCCACTTGCTCCGCTAACTTCATAAGTTCTTCTGAATAGGGCGCACACATGTCTGGAAACCGGACGCCAAAACGTTCATCATTGGCGCCGACAAGTGGATTCACACCCATCAAATTGAGATGGTCTGAAATTAAAACGATATCTCCTCTATGGTATTTAAGATTAATCCCGCCCGCTGCATTTGAAATTACAAGCACCTTTGCTCCAAGTTGCTTGAGAACACGAATGGGGAAAGTCACCTGTTCAAGCGAATACCCTTCATAATAATGAAACCGTCCGTCCATCACGACAACTGGTTTTTCACCAAGGATTCCAAAAATCAACCTGCCAGTATGCGAAACAACGGTGGAACGCGGGAAAAAGGGAATGCTTTCATATGGAACCGCTGCTTCTTTTTGGATTCGGTTGGTTAAATTTCCAAGACCAGTTCCCAAAATAATCGCTACTTCGGGTCGAAACGCAGTTTTTTTCCAAAGAAACTCAACGCTCTTTGTTACTTTTTGAAAGAGACTGGTGGAATTATTCTGCTGAACTGATTTCATCACCATGACTACACACTTCCTCCTAACTTGTACGCCAATTGACGAAGAACCCCCACAAAAAAACTGTCGAGGAAACTGATTAAAAGAAATGCAACAATTGGAGAAAAATCAATCATGCCAAATTGAAGCGGAAGTTTTTTCAAAGGAGTTAAAATAGGGTCTGTAATCCGGTAAAGCATATTTGCTGGTTCTGAATAAGGACTGATTTGAAACCAGGAAAGAATAATTCGGATGACCAGTAAAAAGTAAATCGCCTTAAACAACATCGAAAATAAAACTGAAAGCGAAAGAAATAGTTGCCCAATAATAAACACAAATACCTCCTCAAATTAGGATATTTTAAAAGCGATTTATGAATTGCTTTTACTTAATTGCTGAGACCGTTTCTGAGCTTGTCTAACTGCATCTTTAAAAATTTGGTCGAATTTCTTTTGAAAAAGAAAAGCGAGCGCTGCTTCGGTCGTTCCTTTTTTTGATGTCACCATCTTGCGCAGTTCTGCTGGAGTATGAGGAGACTGAATAGCCAACTGAGCAGAGCCGAGTGCAGTTTGAACCGCAAGTGTCTTGGCAACTTCTTTTGTAAGACCACTTTGTTCACAAATCGCTGCCAAAAGTTCCATCATTAAAAAAAAGTAGGCTGGCCCGCTTCCACTCACAGCAGTTACAAGGTCGAAATACCGCTCAGGCACCTGCACCACTTTACCAACTGAAGCGAAAATTTGTTTCGTGGTTGCTACTGCGCTTGCCCCTTCGGAGCTTGCTTCATTTCCTGTTACAGCGCTAATCGCCTCGCCGACTTGCGCACCCAAATTGGGCATCACGCGCACGACCCGCCAATGAGTTCCAGCAACACTTTTTATTTTTTGAATGGGGGTTCCTGCTAAGATTGAAATTAATATTTTTTTGCTGCCAGTTTGTATTTTTAGTTCCGGCCCGAGACTCAAAAAATCCTGGGGCTTGATGGCCAGAATAATAATGTCTGCTATTTTGACAAGTTCATGACTGCTTGAAACAGACTGGATGCCTAATTTTTTCCGAATTAAATTTGTTTTTGATGAATCAACGTCATGCACGAAAACCTGGCGCTTTGCTACTATTCCTTGTTTGACCAGACCGGAAAGAATTGCGCCGCCCATATTCCCACAACCAATTAGTCCAATCCTTGCTTTGATTTTCATAATTAATGAAGAAGCTTTCTCTCTCCAAACACCGCAGTCCCAATCCTAACTAAATTTGCACCTTCTTCAATTGCGATTTCAAAGTCATGGCTCATCCCCATTGAAAGGTAATGCCAGTCAATGTCTGGGTATTGCTTCTTCAATTCATCTCTAAGCAGACGAAGCGATTTAAATGAAGTGTGAATCTCTTGCGCATCCCCCTTAAGCGGTCCAATCGTCATAAGTCCTCTGATGTTTAAATGACTATGTTGCTTGACTTCAGAAACTGCTTGGACCACTTCACTAGCCTCAAAACCTTGCTTTGAAATCTCTCCCGTTGTATTCACTTGAATGAGCAAATCAATCACCTGACTTTGTTTCTCGCCTTCCAATTCAAGCGAGTGGGCTACATTCAAGCGGTCACATGAATGAATCAAGCACACTTGACCAATCACATCTTTAATTTTGTTTGTTTGAAGATGTCCAATCATATGCCACCGAATGTCTCTTGGAAGCGACGCTTTCTTTTGGATGAGTTCCTGAACCCGATTCTCTCCAAAATTTCGAACGCCACACTCGTATGCTTCCAAAATTAAATCAGAAGCAACTCCCTTGGAAACAAGCACAAGCTTGACTTCTTTACGATTCCGGCCGGACTTAAGGCAAGCCTGTTCCATTTTTTTTTCGAGAATCTCAAGTTGCTCC
>JAHFHD010000125.1 GCA_023247075.1 Candidatus Omnitrophota bacterium
TCTTCCCATTGCCTTCCCCTTGATAAAACCTTCGCTCCTTTAAAGTCACCTGGTCATTTTGAAAATCATTCTCAACATTAGCGGTGACAGTTCCTGTTTCATCTCTTTCAATAAAACGTGTCTCAGATTCCATTTCGTTGTATTGAGTTTCGTACTGAATATGTATTCCGTCAGGATGATAGACTGTTGATGATTGCCATGTTTTTCCATCAGAGCGGTACATGTATTTTCTAAGAAGCTTCTTCCCATTGCCTTCCCCTTGATAAAACCTTCGCTCCTTTAAAGTCACCTGGTCATTTTGAAAATCATTCTCAACATTAGCGGTGACAGTTCCTGTTTCATCTCTTTCAATAAAACGTGCCTCAGATTCCATTTCGTTGTATTGAGTTTCGTACTGAATATGTATTCCGTCAGGATGATAAGTGATTTGAAGTTCCCTCAGATTGCTTTGGGAATAAACTGTTTTTCTGTTCCAGAGGGCGTTCCCGTCACTCATGCGAATGCTTGCACGTATTTCCCCCGAAATACCAAAGGTAGTGAATTGAATCGTGTAAGTGGAGCCTGAGATACTTACAGAAGTAAGCGGAATCCATTCCTGCTGTCCCGTGACAGCTTCCTTTAATACTTCAAACATCACGTTAAAGGGAATGGTCTTGCCTTGGAGAGCTGATGAGTTTCTAGGGTCATCGATCACACTTTGAACTTTCTTACGCAATTGAAATTCATTCAATTCAGATGAACTCAAAACTGAAGGAAGAGTGGTTTCAAAGTCTGCAAGTGAGAGACTGGGGCTGGTTGTTTGTTTCAGAGCTAGGAAAGCTTCAAAAGCTTCAACACCTGTGAGATTGCCGTCGGTATTTTGATCAATCAACGTTTTCATTTGATCCGTGAGATTCACGCTCGTAACCGCTTGACTTGCATCAATTGTCTGGGTAGCGGCAAAGGGAGAAATTGGAAGGGTTTCTTTCTGCGTTTGAGTCTCACTGGTGAGGACGTTTGTCACTGGGGCGGCTGGCGTTCCCGTTTTTGCGGGAGCAATTGGTTCCTCTGCCCAAAGTGGAGACAAAGGAAAAATTGTTTGTGTGACCATAAAAGTGATTATGAAAACAGGACTGTAAAACCACCGAAGTGTCAGCCGAAAAGATTCAAATGTTTGCATTTTCATTTTTTTTTAAAACCTCCTTCGGCGTTCTCCACCGCTTTAAAACAAAGAATACCCACACCAATCCATAACTTGCAAATGAAAACCTAATTTTCTTTTACAAACCTCAAAAAAAGTAAGGTTTCTTAAAAACTTTAGAAAGCAGGAGAATGTTTTGTTGCGGAAGTACTTGTTCGACTCAGCGAATCGAGCTACTTAAAATAAGACTCGCAAAACAAGCGGCGCTAAAGCCGGAGTCAATGTTGACCACAGCAACGCCTTGAGCGCAGGAATTCATCATGGTAAGAAGAGCTGAAAGACCTTTAAAATTAGCGCCATGGCCCACGCTTGTTGGAACTGCAATGACTGGTTTTGAAATTAATCCGGCAAGCACACTGGCAAGCGCGCCTTCCATTCCTGCAATACAAATTACAACTTGCGCTTTTTCAATTTCCCTGACCCGGTCAATCAACCGGTGCAGCCCGCTTACACCCAAGTCATAAAAACTTTGAGTGGAAATTCCGAGCACATCAAGCGTTACACGCGCCTCTTCTGCTGCGGGAATGTCGCTTGTGCCGGCAGTCACAACGGCTACAAATTGCTTCGTCGTGTCATCCTGACCCCGCAAAAGAATCCTTTCGACCCTCTGCGGGGGAAGGATCTCACGTTTGCTAATCCTGACCCCGCCAAAGGCGGGGGAAGGATGACAAGCAGTCTTTTTAAAATAAACGAGTCGTCCCTCTTTTGAATAGGAAAGCTGCTTAAATTGACGTTTTAATTTTCGAAATGTACTTTCTTCCACTCGCGTGATGAGAAAGGGCTGTTCAGATTTAAGGAAGGAACTTGTGATTTTGACAAGCTGTTCGAATGTTTTCCCTGGTCCATAAACAGCTTCTGGAAGATTTTTTCGGATGAGCCGATTGTGGTCGAGGCGTGCGAAGGAAAGTGTCTCGTAGGAAATATGCCTGAGTTTTTTAAAAGCAGCTCGCGCAGACAGTCGTCCTTTTGAAAGTTTTTTTAAAATGGATTCAACTGCTGCTTTGGAATACATGATTTTATTTTCCGTCCCACTCCCTCTACTCACCAATTGCAAGAGACGGATTTGCCGAAAAATCCTTGGTAGCGTTTCGCCGACTCAACTGGTAACGCGTGTGACCAAGCTTCGCAATCATGGCAGCATTGTCTGTCGTCAGCTCAAAACTAGGAAGAAAAAGTTGTAGGGGCACGGCATGCTGTGCCCCGACTTTAACTTTCTCAACTAATAGACTTCTCAATCTTGAATTAGCACTGACACCTCCACCCACCACAATCGAGCGAGCTTGACATTCCCTCGCCGCCAAAATGGTCTGGTCAGAAATCCAGCTCATTACCGCTTCCTGAAAACTGGCGCAAAAAGACTGAAGTATTTTTTGAGAGCGGAACTTTTTTTTATTTTCCTCGTAATAATGGAGCGCACGGGTCTTAACGCCGCTAAAACTAAAATCAAATTTCCCGTCAAGCTTTGGCTTTGTGAAGGGGAATGTTCCAAAATCAGTGCTTTTTTGGGCAAGTCGGTCAATGACAGGGCCACCTGGATATTCAAGTCCCAAGAGCTTCGCCACCTTGTCATAAGCCTCACCAATAGCGTCATCTACCGTCTCGCCAAGAAGTTTGTAACGGCCGTTTTGAACATGCACAAGCGAAGTGTGGCCGCCTGAGACAATTAAACCAATAAAAGAAGCTGGTTTTTTCTTGCCAATAAAATTTGCTTCAAGATGAGCTTCAATATGATTGACTCCAACCACTGGAATGTCAAGGGCAAGTCCCAAAGCTTTCGCAAATGAGACCCCCACAAAAATAGAACCAATAAGCCCTGGCCCACGCGTTACCGCAATCAAATCCAGGTCTTCGGTTCTCAGTTTTGCTTTTTGAAGCGCTTCTTCAAACACAAGGTCAATTGCCTCAAGCGAATGCCTCGAAGCAATTTCCGGAACCACACCGCCAAAAGGTTTGTGACGCGCGAGGCTTGAAGAAATCACGCTGGACAAAATATGAGTTCCATTTTTAAGAATCGCGCAGGCTGTTTCGTCACATGAAGTTTCAATTCCAAGTGTGTACATTATTCGTAACCGCTCAGACTCCCTAACCGTAACCATTCACCCTCATTGTCATTCTGAGGGCGCCCGCCAAAATGCGTGGCGGGTAAAAAGCCCGACTTGTCCGCCATTAGTTTGGCGGAAGAATCTAGCGAATCCTAGATCCTTCGCTTCCCTGCCCGCCAGTTGTTTGGCGGGGCTCAGGATGACACGAGGGTGTCTAAACGGTTACCATTATTCGGACAATAAATCCTTTAAAGTTACAATTTCAATTCCGGCGGCTTTAAAACGCGGCAGCGCTTCTTTAATAGCCCGGATTGTGTTCAATCGAATATGACCAATAATGACGGCATTTCCCTCTGACTTGACGATGCGCAATGTTTCCTCTAGCTGTTTTAAAACGTAATCGAAATTGTCTTCATTATCGATGAACACATCCCGCTTGAGCGTTGGAATTCCAGCTCGCTTCGCAATTTCAAATGCCACAGATTTGGGATGCGTCATGCTGTCCAAAAGAAAAAGTCCGTTGGCGCGAAGCTCTTCAACAATGACAGACATAGTGTAACGGTCGAGCGTTGCCTTTGAACCCATGTGATTATTGACACCTGTCACGCCCGGAACACTTTCCAAATCTCCTTTAAGGATGAGGCGAATCTCCTGCGGATTCATATTGGTTGTAATGAGTCCGGGACCCGGATCTTGTTGGCTATTAATTGGTTCAAGCGGCAAATGGAGAATAATCTCATGCCCCCTTTTCTTTCCTTCTTCTGCAAAATATGAGGAATAAGCCAGATGAGGCAAAATAGCAAGCGTGATGGGCGCATCAATAGAGAAAAATTCATCGGTATAAAGACGGTGATACCCAAAATCATCAATCACAATCGCAAGTCTAGGTCCTTTCTTTTTCGGAATCACTTTTGGAATTTCTCTTACAACAGGCTCAACGCGCACCTGAGCTTCTGGTCTTGTGGGGATTGCCTCAACCCTAACTGGTCTTTCAAATTCAGATTTTGGAAACGAAGGAGTGGGAAAAGTGACTTTCCTCGTGATGTGTGCACGGTGTTTTTTTTGCGCAATCTTCCACGCTGCATTTTTTTGCGCCAGGAAAAAACCGGACCAAACCCCAAAGAGAAAAACCAGCGCGAGGACAATTACAAGTGAGTAATCCTTAAAAGAACTTCTTGAACCAGAACCAGACCGTCTGCGTTTTGCCATATGATTACCATGTCATTCTGAGGCCGAAGAATCTAGCAAACGTAGATCCTTGGCGAACTTGCCTTCAAGACATCCAGATCCTTCACGGAGTTTATCCTGAGCGCTAGATGCTTCGCTGCGCTCAGCATGACAACGAAGGATTCAGGATGACAATAAATTTAATTTATGAAAGCTTTTTTGTTAAAATTTCGTTAATCAATTTGGGATTTGCTTTGCCCTTTGTTTCTTTCATCACCTGACCCACCAGAAAACCAAGCGCCTGTTTTTTCCCCTGACGAAAATCTTCAACCGACTTGGGATTTGCCTGAACCACTCGCTCCGTAGTTTCCTCTAGCAACTTTGTGTCCGTCACCTGAACAAGTCCTTCATCTTTCACAATTGCTTCAGCAGATTTTCCCGTCTCAAACATTCGCGGGAGTACTTCCTTTGCAATTTTCCCGCTAATTGTTCCGCTTTCAATTAATCGGATGAGTCCTGCAAGGTCTTTTGGTTTTACAGTCGAGTCATTTAAATTCATTTTTCGCTCAGAAAGCGCTCCCAATAATTCAGATTGAATCCAGTTGCTCGCGAGCTTTGCACTAATTCTTTCTCCGACACAAGATTCAAAATAATCTCCAAGTGATTTCTCCGCAACGAGCACTTGCGCGTCGTAGGGCGAAAGTGCGTAACGGGTTTTGAGCCGCTCGAAGCGCGCCTGAGGTAGTTCAGGAAGTTTTTGTTTGACTGTAGATATTTCTTGCTCAGACACTGTAAATGGAACAAGGTCAGGTTCTGGGAAATAGCGGTAATCATGCGCATGTTCTTTTGAGCGCATGCTCACCGTTTCACCGCGGGATTCATTCCAAAGGCGTGTTTCTTGATTGATTTTGCCTCCACTTTCAAGCGCTTCTTCCTGACGATGACGTTCATGCTCAAGCGCTTTTTGAACTCCGCGAAATGAATTCATATTTTTAATTTCAACCTTGGTCCCAAATTGAGCAGCACCAAATTTTCGGATTGAAATATTCGCGTCACACCGAAGGCTTCCCTCTTCCATATTGCAATCACTAACATTCAAGTATTCAAGTACTGACTTAAGACTTGTCAAATAAGCAAACGCTTCTTCCGGCGTGCGCAAATCAGGTTCTGAAACAATTTCAAGGAGAGGCGTGCCCGCCCGGTTGTAATCCACCCAACTTCCACCGGTGACGCCTTCGTGAAGCAGTTTTCCTGCGTCTTCCTCCAAATGTGCCCGTGTAATTCCAACTCGTTTTTCAACCACTTCATCCTTACTTTTCTTCATTTCGACAATTAAAAATCCTTTTCCACAAACCGGCATGTCATACTGAGAAATTTGGTATGCTTTTGGAAGGTCTGGGTAAAAATAATTTTTCCGGTCGAATTTAATTCGTCCTGAAATTTCACAGTTCAAAGCAAGGCCCGTTTGAATGGCAAGTTCAAGCGCTCTTCGATTAAGTACAGGAAGCGAACCAGGAAGACCGAGGCAAACAGGGCATGTATTTTGATTGGGCGAGGCACCAAATTCAGTGGAACAAGCGCAGAATATTTTAGTTTTTGTTCTGAGCTGAACATGAACTTCAAGACCGATGACTGTTTCGTATTGAGTCATCACAGCACCGGCTTTCGTTTGTACCAGCCAGCGGCTTGTTCATATGCATGAGCAGCTCGGAGAAGCGCCCCCTCATCAAAATCTTTTCCAGTCAATTGAAGACCGATTGGAAGCCCATCGCTTGTAAAACCACAAGGAATGCTAATTGCTGGCACTCCCGCCAAATTAGCCGGAATCGTGTATGTGTCCGAAAGATACATGGCAAGCGGGTCGCTCACTTTCTCACCCAGCCGGAATGGTGGCGTGGGAGAAGTTGGGCCCAAAATCAAATCAACGGTTTTAAATGCTTCTTCAAAATCCCGGCGGATGAGTGAGCGTACTTTTAAACCTTTCAAATAGTAAGCGTCGTAATAGCCGTGCGAAAGAACAAATGTCCCAAGCAAAATACGGCGCTTGACCTCACTACCAAATCCCTGACTACGTGTCTCAAAATACATTTCTTTAAGGTCACTAGACTCATGCCGGAAACCGTACTCGACTCCGTCAAATCGGCCGAGATTGGAACTTGCTTCGGCAACCGCAACTACATAATAAACTGAAACCGCGTAACGGGAATGCGGCAAACTCACCTCCACACACTTCGCGCCAAGCCCTTCTAAAACAGAAGCAGCTTTGCGAACAGCCTTTTCCACTTCTT
>JAHFHD010000126.1 GCA_023247075.1 Candidatus Omnitrophota bacterium
TGAGTAATTAAACTTTGGAGCATATTCGCGCGCAAGCACATAACCTTCGCTTTCAAGGTTTGCCAGATTAATTGGATTTCCGCCGGCATTCTGCAAATTCCCCTTGTCCACTTCATAAAGCCGCACGGCCTGAAGAATTGAATGTAGCGTATTTAACGCTTGCTTGGCCTCCACGATTCTCAATTCCGCTTCGCATGTTGGGAATGACAAGCGCAGCGCCAATCGCAATGGTTGTGAGTGTAATTAGAATTTCTGTAAGCGTTAGGCCGTGTCTTTTTTGCATTTTAATCAATTTACTGCTCACATGGAAAGTGAAGGAATTAGAAAAGCAAAATAATGGGGCGCAAATAGCACGCGTTTGTCTTCAAAGCTTATTTCTTTCAAAAGATCATCATTCAAAATGACGACTGTCCTGCATTCTGTGTATTTCCTTAAAAACTGCCGTACCCCTTGTGGGATTTCCGGTCCCTTAAGTTTCGATTTGACTTCGACAGCAAGCGGAACTCTGTCCTGAACCAAGATGAAATCGACTTCATCTTTTTCTCGGGTACGCCAATAATAAATATCTTGGGAAACATTCATGTTCTTTTGAATTTCATGGAGAACGAAAGATTCGAGAAGCGCCCCCTTGTCAGGACGCGCATTCAAAAGCCGAAAATCACGCAAAACCGCATTGCGAATACCTGCATCAAAAAAATAAACCTTGTTTGTTTGTTTTAGTTCTCTTGTCCGATTTGTAAAAAAAGGCTTTAAAACATCAATGAGAAACATTTGATTGAGGATAGAAATATCTTTTCGTACCTGCCTTAAGGAATAATTTAAATCCCGAGATACTGCTAGTTCACTAAACAAATTCCCTTCCTGACTGGCAAGCAAAACCAAAAGCCGGTTAAAAGAAAGAATGTCCTCTTCGCGCAGCAATGCTTTGACATCTTTTTGGATGTAGGTTGCCACTAAATCTAAAAGAAGACGTTTTTTGTCTTCGTTCGTCTTCTCATGAACCAAACCGGGCATCCCTCCAAAAATCACAAAAGTTTCAAGATGCTTTCTGAGAATGCGATGGGTTGACGGGGAGAGCTTCACATTGAATTGATGCGGCAGCTTTGTTCTCAAATTTCGACTTGGAAGCCACTCAGAAAAAGAAAGTGGGTAAACCCGGTAAAGACGCCTTCTTCCTGCCAAACTTTCTTTCAAATGTTTGTGCATCTCTAAAGCGGACGAACCGGATGCAAATACCTTGAGCTTGGGATAACCATCGTAAATTGCTTTAAATAACTTCGTCGCATTCGGAAGATAATGGAACTCATCAATTAAAAGCGCGAGTTTTGCCTTCGAGAAATCATCAAGAATGTTCTGCGGCGGCTGAGCGAAAAAATGAGCGTCAGATGGTATTTCAAGATTAAAGTAGCGGGACAAAATCTTTGCTTTTTGGTAGTAACGCTGAATGGCTTTGAGAAGAGTTGTCTTTCCAACCTGACGAGGACCAATCACAACACCGATTTCCCGGCGCGAGACATCTTCAATTAGTTGCGGGTAAAGCCTGCGCTTAAGCGGCATGCTGACAATTTATACGGAAGTGAATAGATTGTCAATATCCAGCCCATTAATCTTATTCCCTCAACCAGCTAAAAAATGGCCAGAATCGGTAATGGCACCATCCCTGCTCTTTGAATTGGGGTCTTGGGCGAGTGTAACCACGCGGCCTGTGGTGGGATTTGTAGCAGTCACTTGAATTGGTTGGACAGCTAAATTAATTGAGTAATTAAACTTTGGAGCATATTCGCGCGCAAGCACATAACCTTCGCTTTCAAGGTTTGCCAGATTAATTGGATTTCCGCCGGCATTCTGCAAATTCCCCTTGTCCACTTCATAAAGTCGCACGGCCTGAAGAATTGAATGTAGCGTATTTAACGCTTGCTTGGCCTCGCGGTTTTCAACTCCGCTTCTCATCTGTGGGATGACAAGTCCTGCCCCAATGGCAATAATGGTTAAAGTGATTAAAATTTCCGTTAACGTGACGCCGCGATGTCTCATCAGTTCTCAATTGCCTTTCGCTACCTTGGACAAATCTTAAAACATCACAAGACCGCTGGGAAGCAGTATTTATGCTTCTCGAATGCACAAAGTGTGAGTATAATTGACCAATACAAACTATGTACTAAACTAGTACTTGTTTCTGACATACGCTGTAATAAAGTAACTGTTTAGCCCATTGAAGTTCATAACAGGCTTGTCATCCTGAACCCTTCGCTTGTCATCCTGAACGAAGTGAAGGATCTGGCGCTCAGGGTAAACTCCGTGAAGGATCTAGATTCGCCAGATTCTTCAGTTCGCCCCGCAGAATAAATTTACGGGGCTCCTTCAGAATGACATAGTTTGTGAAGCGCTTCAAAACGCTAAACAAACACGTAATAAACATATGTTCTCCAGAAAAATCCTCGACCATCTAAACAACTGGAAAAGCAAAAAAAATCCAAAGCCTCTCCTCTTGCGTGGAGCGCGCCAGGTGGGAAAAACGTCTGCCTGCCTTCTGTTTGCGGAAAAACACTTTCAAAACCTCATCCACATCAATCTAGAAAAGGCAGACCATCAAAGACTCTTTAGGGAAAATATCTCGCTTGAGGATTTTGAGCAAATTGTTCAAATTAAATTTAAAAAGCAAATCACTCCTCATCAAACTTTAGTCTTTTTGGATGAAATCCAAAACTCGCCTGCTTTGATTAAACTCCTCAGATTTTTTTATGAGGAGAGGCCTGAACTACGTGTAATTGCAGCGGGCTCTCTCCTCGAAACCATGATTGAAAAAGAGGGTTTCTCATTTCCCGTTGGAAGAGTTGAATCTGCTTATTTGTATCCTCTTGATTTTTTCGAATTCTTAGAAGCAAAACGCGAAAACGAACTGCTTCGCGCTTTAAAAAATACATCACCTGCGAAACAGATTCCAGATGCAATTCACAAAGAAGCCTTAAAACAATTTTACGAATATGTAATGGTTGGCGGGATGCCAGAAGTAGTTAAATCGTATTTCGAATACAAGAACACAGAAAACCTCGGGTCAATCTATGGATCTCTTTTAACCGGTTTTGGCGAGGACGTCTTCAAATATTCCTCCCATGCTTCCGCAAAATACCTCAATTTCATCATCGATCAAGTTCCTTTATTTGCGGGAACAACTGTAACCTATGAAAAATTTGGAAATTCAAATTTTAGAAGCAGAGAAATGTCGCGTGCTTTCTCAACCCTTGAGAAAACCATGCTGCTCTACCAAGTACAGGCAACTCGGTCCACTGAACTTCCGCTCGTCGGACAGCCAAAACGGGTTAAAAAACTTTTGTTCCTAGACGTAGGCCTCGTCAATTATCGAATGGGAATTCAAGAGGAGTATTTAAACTTCAAAGCCTCTCTAAACGATTTCTACCGCGGAAGGATTGCAGAGCAAGTGGTCGGTCAAAATATTCTAGCTCAATTTACTGACCGACCTCCAAACCTCCTCTACTGGGCAAAAGAACGGCCTGAAGGAGATGCGGAGGTGGATTTCTGTCTTGTGCAAAGCGGGAGAATTGTAGCAATTGAAGTGAAAGCAGGTACGGCAAATAATTTGAGATCTCTCTTAAGTTTTGCGCACCACACAAAAAATCATACACTCATGAGAATCTACGCTGGGACACTCAAACGGGAAAAAATAAAGGTCGGCAGCGAGTCGTTTGATCTTCTGTCCATTCCCTTTTACTTATTGCCTCGGATGTTTGAATTTTAAATGGGAAGAAACGCTTCGAAAAAATTCGCATCATCCTTTTACCCACTCTCTACTTCTTTCCAGCGTTCACGTTTGATGGTGAATTCATTTCCAAAACCAGGCGGGGGGTTGGTTTTTAAGGATTCATTGTAGTCAAATTTCCGAAATGGAGCTTTATAACGGTACGGGCTAAATCGACGCGCGCTATTAATCGTATTTTTGGATTCCCAAAGCGCTGCCAAGACGCCAGAGAACCGCAACGTCCGTCTTGGAGAACCATCCCAATCTTCTAAGAGGTGGATTATATTTTCTAAACCTCCTCCATATCGAGGTGTATAAAGATTGAGCGCATCATGATAGTAAACTCTCCTTTCTGCAGTATCTCCTTCGGCAACAGAGTTTCCAATAGGATCTAAACCTGCCTGAAATCCTAATTTATTATAAAGAGCTCGCTTCCAATATTTTTCTTGTTCTCCAGGCATGCACGGCTGTTCGTCCCGCGGATAAATGGTTGAGCTGCCAGGGCATGTCCATCCGATAATATCAGTATGAGCACACAAGTTAAAATCAAGTCTCGTATATTCGCCAACGCCGGGCTGCTCATTTATGCAACTCGGGGTATTGAAACGGGGAGTAGGTTGTACAGAACAAGTGTGTACGCAGGGTGCGTATTTTAAAGGCTCATCGATTGAGGGGTCGCCCATCCTTTTAAGAATGTTCTTGTTTAAATAACTAAAATATACTCCAAAAAGAGGTGGGGCCTTGGTGTCAAAATTCGGATCGTTGGCATCGGCAAATAAAGGAATTTTTAGATTATTGCAGTTTTGAGCACTTTGTGGATTCGTGTCGCTCGGATTGCAATAAGGCAACCGAACAATCCAAGAACAGTGGCTGGGATTGTTTACATTCGTCTCACTTGGATTGCAGTAAGGAGCGCCCGATCTCTGTGCGATCAAATTGAGAGCGTTTTGATAGAGGCTAGTCTGGGGTTTTAAATAATAAACATCAAAACCACCGGAACTGTCTACATAATATTCATCGCTCTTCCAGCCATAAAGTGGAAAGTTCCAAAAATCATCCATTTCATTTGGAACGAGGCAATGGGCAAATGATCCATTATATTGAAGACAATCGAAATTTCTTTCAAGATAAGATGGGGAAGAGCCGGTAATGACAGCTGCATTAACTATGATATTCGACGTAGCACCCAGTATTATAACGGGCCGCTCTTTGAGAACATAATGAGCGCTTCCAACCATTTCTGTCGCAACACCGAAACTGTCGCTGACAATTGCAGCGGGAGGAACCTTGCAACTGCCATTTAAACAAGTCTCATAATCCCATTCGGCTGTGGAAACATGACAATTGGCGTCGTCATTTTGGTCAATGGTAAGATTGCGGCAAGGTGCTCCCGATAGAGTCAGTTTTTTATAACTGAACGTATTGAAATTTCCCGATATCCAAATTCGTCCGTTTGAGACAAAAGTTAAACCATTCTCAGGAAGACGGGCGCCGTTAATTAGGTTAATGTCATTATTTAAATTGAGGTAAACGATCCGAGCGTTTGGGTGATCCCGCACTATTTTGAAAACATCAACCGTAAAAATGTTCGCTGACATGACGTACTCCAAAATTCCTGTCAACGAATCATAATTTGGAATATTAGTCGGAATACAACAACTAATGTTAGCGCGCGACTGGAATTTGGCAGCAGCCAGCTCAGGAGTATCCCATTCTGTTGCGGCAGTTCCAACGCTTCCAGGAGCTACCAATGGATTTGAAATCGTCCCGGTGAGAGGATCAATTAAAGCTCGGTCACCTAACGAATTTTGGGGTGCGCCCAATGTGATTGCTTGTTCCGCGACATCATCCTGCACAACAGAGTAAAAAGTTCCCGTCCAATTAGGATTCCGAACTGGCAGGGTCGCTGCCGTTGGCCAAACAGTAGGATCATAAGCACTCGAGATATTCACAAAACTGTTTGCCGGTTGATCACTATAAGTCGTGGTGTAATAGGCATTCATAATACCGCCAGCCGTATCAATCCCCGAATATGAAAAAACAGACGGATAGTTCCAATTTGCCTTGCAAGCCCTGCAATTAGTAGTGGGAATGTGAAACCGAAAGAATGACTTCTTGGTTAGATGATGCACTTCGGGGACAGCTAATGAAGAAAATGATTGCATCACACCGGGTGTGCCGTTTGCGTCTTCAAATAAAATATTTTCTGCACGCAACCCATTTTCTTCAGGTCTAAAGTTAAACCGATTTGTGTAATAGTAAAAAAATGGTGGATGCCTGAATTGAGCGCTTGGACCTAGATCAGTTCTCAAATCAAGCTCATGACCCTCGCCGCCAGGATAAACAGCAGCGTTATCCGTCAAATAATAAGAGGGGACGGCGAGTTTGTACTGCGGATAGTCCAGCATGTAGTTACGCCCAATACCGCGTTTAAATCCAAAATAAATATTACCCGCAGCGTGAAGAACGAATGGCTGGGCGTTGGAAGAATTGAAAAAGTCGAGGGATTTTCGGAAAGTTAGAACGCTGCCATCATCCGTCATCAAATAAACATTCTTATTTGAGAATATGGGTCCTTGAACGGTCATGTTAGGACCAGGGGCAATCTCGAGATCCTCATTGAAAAACACGCTGTAGTCAAAAGGACTGCCGCTTCCTCCTGCCTTCTTTCCAACAATCGAATTCACAATGGTGGTGCTTTCTTGACTGCTCACACTGCCGGCTTTGACTTGAATGTCATATTTGGTTTCGGTTGCGGTGGAGGCGGTTACGTGAATCGTGATGTTGGTGGCAGGGATTTGAATGGTGTTTAAAGCGTCTGAGTGTCTCGCCTTGAGTTCGGCGTACCAAGCAGCAAGGTAATCAGAAAAAGTTTGATTGCCTGTGACTTGTGAATCATTTCCAAGGACG
>JAHFHD010000040.1 GCA_023247075.1 Candidatus Omnitrophota bacterium
TTTCCGCCAGAAGAAATTGGCGACTTTGTCATTATGCGCACACATCCATTTAAGGACGGCGAGTGGCTTCCTACATTTCACCTTTCTGTTTGTGTGGATGATGGCCTGATGGGAATTACGCATGTGATTCGCGGTGAAGACCATCTCTCGAATTCGCCGAGGCATGTCCTTCTTTTTCGCGCACTTGGTTTTTCAGTACCCAAATTTGCCCATCTTTCCTTGATTCACAGTACGGGTGGAGAGCCGCTTTCAAAGCGCTACGGCGCTCTCTCTGCGGTGGATTTCGTAAATCGCTTTGGCTATTTGCCAGAAGCTCTTCGAAATTACCTGGCACTTCTTGGTTGGTCGCCTAAGGACAACCGAGAAGTTTTTTCTTCTGAAGAACTTGTAGAGGCATTTGACATTCAGAATGCGACACGTCATCCCGCCATTTTTGCAGAGGACAAACTCAAGTGGATTAATGGGGAGCACTTAAGACGACTTCCAGATTCCATTTATCTAGAACACGCTTTTAAATATCTAAAAGCTCAAAATGTTCCAATGCGGGATGAGCAAATGTTGGAGGAAGTTCTGCTTCAACTCAAAAAAGACATTCATAGATTGGATGAATTAGTGGGCTTACTTTCATTTTTAGAAGCGGATGAAGAACATGAGAAAAAGCTCAAAGCTGAGTTTGATAAAGGTGAAGAGCTGAATCAAGTCATGACTCAAGGGATTCAGGTGCTTGCCAGCGCGCAGCAAGTTTCAGGCGCGCTTCAGGTTAGCGGAGAAAATTTTTATGACGAGTTTATTCGCGCACTGGGGGCGGCACTTTCAGTTAAAGGAAAAAAACTTTTTATTCCGCTCCGGGCAGCGCTCACAGGTAAGACGCACGGCATGGAGCTTAAGCGGATTTTTGGACTTTTAAAAGCACCTTCCATTTTACGAAGATTTAAATTTGCAGCGCAGATGTCATCTCCCAAGTGAGTATTTCATTTTTTAATACACGAACTGGTTCTAAAGAAGAATTTAAGCCTCTACAAAAGGACTGGGTCGGGCTTTACACTTGCGGGCCAACGGTTTATGACTTTGCCCATATTGGAAATTTTCGCACATTTGTATTTGAGGATTTACTCAGACGCTTCTTAGAGTTTTCTGGTTACAAGGTGAGGCATGTGATGAATTTAACGGATGTGGATGACAAAACCATTGCAGAAGCAAATCAAAAGAAGATGCCGCTTGCTCAGTTTACACAGATTTATGTAGATGCGTTTCAAGAAGACATGACCACACTCAATTTACTCGTGCCAAATCATCCGGCCGAGCAGCCGCGCGCAACCAGTGAAATTCCTGCAATGATTGACTTGATTGCCAAATTACTCAAGGCGGGTGCGGCCTATGAAAGTGACGGCTCTATTTATTACCGTGTAGCAGCATTTCCAGATTATGGAAAGCTTTCCCGAAAAGATTTAAAGCAAAATCAAAAAGGAGTTCGTGTAGACGTGGATGAATATGCGCGTGAAGAAGCAACGGATTTTGCGCTTTGGAAAAAAACAAAGGAAGGCGAACCTTCTTGGGATTCTCCCTGGGGAAAAGGCAGGCCGGGATGGCACATTGAATGTTCTGCGATGAGCATGAAATATCTTGGGGAAAATTTTGACATCCACGCCGGAGGCGAGGATTTAATTTTCCCGCATCATGAGAATGAAATTGCACAATCAGAGGCAGCCACAGGCAAAAGGCCGTTTGTCGCGTGCTGGCTTCATTCAAAACATCTATTGGTAGATGGTGAAAAGATGTCTAAATCAAAAGGAAATTTTTACACGTTAAGAGATTTAATTGCCAAAAGCTATGACCCAATGGCAATTCGAGTGAGTCTTCTTTCTGTGCATTACCGTTCTCCGCTTAATTTTACACTTAGAAACTTGGATGATGCAAAAGAGGCAGTTAGAAAATTAGATGATTGTTATTTTCAGTACTTAAGTCTCGCACAATTTGGAAAAAATAAATTAAGCCACGTAAAATCCACACCACTTCCTGAACATCGGTTTACTGACAAAATAACGGAATGTGCAGATGAAATAACTTGTGCTCTGAGCGACGATTTAAATATTTCAAAGGCATTGTCGCATGTGTTTCATGGGATTACAGAAATTAATTTTTGGATGAATAGTTGCGTGACAGAATTTGTAAAAGAAAACAATTTGAAAGTTGCTGCCCACTTTTTTAAAACCATCGACCAAATTTTTGGATTTGATATTTCGCAAGTTAACTCAATTTCTGGTGACGTCATCAAGTTACTTGGTGAGCTTTATGTTGCCAGAACGGCAAAGGATTTCCAGTCTGCTCAAAAAATTCGGAGTCAAATTGAGAACTTGGATTGGGCGGTGAAGGACGGCCGGGCAGGAGAACCTTCCTCAGTTAAAAAAGTAAAAAGAGTTTGGGACCAACCAAAAAAGTGAGCGTGCAGCAATGAAACGCAAAGGGTTTTTCATCACATTTGAAGGGGGCGAGGGTGCTGGTAAAAGTACACAGATTCAGCATGCCTGTACCTATTTAAAAAAACTGGGCAAAAAAGCAGTGCTGCTTCGTGAGCCGGGAAGTACGAGTATTGGTGAAAAAATCAGGCAGGTTTTGCTTGATTCACAAAATCAAAAGATGTGTGTTGAAACAGAACTTTTTCTTTACCTGGCAGCGCGTGCCCAACTTGTCCGGGAAATGATTCTGCCGGAACTTGCAAAAGGAAGTGTTGTCGTTTGTGACCGGTTTGAAGATTCGACACTTGCCTACCAGGGTCACGGTGGAGGTATTTCACTTGACCTTCTTAAAAAAGTGAGTGTTTTGGCGCGCGGAACTTTGACGCCTAACCTTACCTTTTTTCTCGACTTAAATCCCAAGGAAGGTCTCAAGCGAGCGGGTCGGCGGGACAGGATGGAACAAAAGTCAATTCAGTTTCACGAAAAGCTTCACCAGGGTTATTTGCTGCTCGCTCGTCAGAATTTAAAACGGATTATTGTCCTGGATGCAACTGAATCAATTTCAGAAATTCAAAAGAAAATTGAAAAGGAATTAAGCCATGCTCTCGCTTGAATTTGTTGAAGCGGAAATGTTAGACAGTCTTAAGCGACAAATTTCGCTGGGTAAACTTGCTTCTACCTATATTTTTTCAGGTTCTGATGCGGAAAAGAGCAAGGCTTTGGCAACCGCATTTGCGCAGGCGCTTCAGTGTGAAATGAAAGATTTTAAATTGGGATGCACGTGCTCATCTTGCCGCCGCATTGCAAGCGGAGTCCACCCTGATGTTTCGTGGCTTGGTCTTGATGAGGAAGTCAATAGCATTAAGATTGCTGAAGTTAGAGAATTTCAAAGTGCGCTTGCGCTTAAGCCTTATGAGGGAAAATACAAGGTGTTTATTTTTAATCGGGCTGAGCGGCTTTCGACGGAAGCGCAAAATGCATTGCTCAAGAGTCTTGAGGAGCCGCCGCCTTCAAGTATTATGATTTTGCTGGTGCGCGAAAATAAGTTACTTTTCAATACGATTGAGTCCCGCGCGATGAAAATCAGGGTTCCGCCTTTTCGAACCAGAGAACTTGAAAAACTTTTGATTGAAGAAGGCGCTGAAGGAGATGAGGCGCGTTTTTTGGCGCGGGTTTCAAGCGGCTCGCTTGGCCGTGCGAGAAGTTTGTGGGAAGAAAGTTGGTTTCAGAAAAAAAATGAGTGGCTTATGCACCTCAAACAAAATCCGGATGTTTTTTTTGAAGATTTTCACGGCGCTTCAAAAGATGAAGTGTTGAATCTATTTTCTTTTCTTCTTTCATGGCTCCGGGACCTGATTGTGATTAAGATTGATGGCACAAGCGATTCTCTGATTCACAAGGACTCACTCATCATTTCTCAGGGCATCGCAGAGGCTTGTGAATTAGATGCGTTAACTGAGCTTTTTGAGTCAATGGAATCAATTCGCAGAAGCCTTCTTGACCATGCCAATCAAAAACTTGCACTCACGAGGACGCAAATGATTTGGACACGCGTGTTTCACTCATGAAACCTTATTACATTACCACCCCGCTTTATTATGTGAATGCCCGTCCTCACATTGGCCACGCGTACACCAATATTTTGTGTGACACATTTGCGAGGTGGCGCAAATTTCTTGGGGAAGAAGTATTTTTTTTGACCGGTACGGATGAACATGGTACTAAAATTGACCGCGCTGCCCGAGAGCAAGGTATGGACCCAAAAACATATGTAGATCAAATGGTTCCTCAATTTCAGGAGCTTTGGCGCGTGCTTGGGATTGAGTATGATTTTTTTATTCGCACAACGGATGAAGAACATAAAAAAATCGTGCAGCAGGTTTTAAAGACGCTTGAAGCAAAGAGTGAAATTTACCGCTCAAGTTACAAGGGTTGGTATTGCACACCCTGCGAATCTTTTTGGACAAAACTTCAGCTAGTGAATTCAAAATGTCCAGACTGTAAAAGAGACGTTCAGGAATTAGGTGAAGAAAATTATTTCTTCAAGCTTTCCAAATACCAGCAGTGGCTCATTCAATATTTAAATGAGCATCCAGAATTTGTTCAGCCGGAAATCAGAAAAAATGAAATCCTCGGATTTTTAAGAGAGCCGCTTGAGGACCTTTGTATTACGCGGCCGCGCAGCCGCCTTGCATGGGGAATTGATTACCCGACTTCTAAAGACCACGTCGTCTATGTTTGGTTTGATGCGCTGATTAATTATGTGAGTGCGGTGAAATACGGAGTTGATGAAAAGAAATTCAAAAGTATTTGGCCTGCTGATGTGCATATGGTTGGAAAAGATATTTTGCGCCAGCATGCCGTTTACTGGCCAATTATGCTTAAAGCATGTGGCATTGAAATGCCGCGAACCGTGATGGCGCATGGCTGGTGGACAATGGAAGGATCTAAAGTTTCAAAATCAAGGGGTAATGTAGTTGACCCTGCCGACCTTGTGAAGCGTTACGGCACAGATGCACTCCGGTATTATTTTTTGCACGAAACCCGACTTGGGATGGACGGAGCGTATTCGGAAGATTTGCTTATTGAGCGGTTTAATAGCGACCTCGCAAATGATCTCGGTAATCTTGTTTTTCGAGCAACTTCAATGCTTGAGCGTTACTTTAGCTTAAAGATTCCGGTGTTGAGCATCAAAAAACAGGACGATGAAATTGACCGTCAATGCACCAGCTTGCGCGAACAATCACTTTCTCTCCTCAAATTAATTTCAGAAACGATGGAACGTTTTGAGCCTCAAGGAGCCATTGATGCGATTTGGGCTGTAATTCGTTCTGGAAATCGGTTTGTGGAACAGACGAAGCCATGGGTTTTAGCAAAAGAGAAAAAAATGGATTCGCTCAGTCTTGTTTTGACTACTTTACTTGAATCGATTCGGCTCACTAGCATGATGCTGACCCCATTCCTTCCGGTGTCATCTCAAAAAATTCTTGATTTGTTTGGTGTAGGCCAGCGCCCTCAAGCACGGGATTTCAAATGGGGAAGTTTGACGCCTGGATTTTGCGTGAAAAAAGGGGAACCACTTTTCCCAAAAGTGGAGTAATCATGCTGGTTGACACCCACGTTCATCTGCATTTTCAGGATTTTGACGGCGAAGTGAACGAGGTAATGACTCGTGCGCGAAAATCAAGTGTAGGTTATTTTATTAATGTGGGAACTGACCTTGAATCATCCAGAAAATCGATTGAACTTGCCGAGAAATATGATTCTGTTTTTGCAGCGGTCGGTATTCATCCTCATGATGCTGAGAAGGCAACACGCGAAACACTTCACGAAATCGAGTTACTTTGTCAGCACAAAAAAGTGGTAGCGATTGGAGAAGTTGGCTTAGATTATTTTAAATTGCTTTCACCCAGGGAAATTCAAGAGAAGGTAATTGTTTCCTTTTTTGAAATGGCGAAGCGCACAAAACTTCCCATGATTTTCCACATTCGGGATGCTTACCCTGAAATGATTAAATTTTTAAAAGAGAATTTCCAGCTACCGATTCGCGCAGTCAGCCATTGCTTCTCGGGAACGGTTTCAGTGATGGAAGAATTACTTGAACTTGGTTTGTTTATTTCATTTGCCGGTCCCGTAACTTACAAGAAAAATGATTCACTTAAGGAAGCGGCTAAAAAATGTCCAATGGACCGAATTTTGGTTGAAACCGATGCGCCATTTTTAGCACCACAAGCTTTTCGAGGGAAGCGAAATGAACCAGCATTTATGGCGGAAACAGCCAAATGGATTGCCGGTCTCAGAGGTATTTCATTTGAGGAGTTTGAAGCGGCCACGACACGGAATGCGGAAACGTTATTTGGATGTTCATTTAGTTCGATTGATTGAGGCAGGTACAAGTCAAGATGCTGGTTCGAGAGATTCTAGAATTTTTTAAGAAAGAGCGGCTGTATTTTTACGCTCTAATTGGAATTTCTATTTTTTACGTTTTTATTTTTTTCTTCGCTCACCGTGTTTCTGAACGCGAATCATTTCTTAAACAAAAAATTGATTTGAAGAGTGAAGCAGCGCCAAAAGGGTTGCCGATTTCACTTAACTCGGAAAAACAACTCGAAACCAAATTCAAATCCTCTCTTTTACTTCAAGCAGCCATGTATGTTTTTGTTGGCGCGCTTGTTTTAGGTACTGTGCTTGCCTGGTTTGATTTTAGGACTTGGTGGATGAAGCGCGAAGTGATTCCGCGGGCTCATGAATGTCTCGCCATTTCCTGGGGAATTAGTGAAATCTTGAAGGTCATCATTTCATTTTTTACGCTTGCCATTTTGGCCAATCTCTTTCTTGCACTCTTGAAATATCTTTTTTTTCGAACGGCTGCAAATAATTCGATGATGATTTTGGTTCAAGCATTTTTTTTAGACAGTGCAGTCTTTTTTTTAATTGTCAGTACCATTCTAAAAAAAGGGTCCCAACTCAGAGATTTGTTAGGTTTTGAATTTTTGAAAATTGATTTAAAGGAAGTTTGGCTGGGCGTCAGAACTTACTTAGTCATTTTGCCATTGTTCATGTTGGTTTTGGTTCTTCTGATGATGTTCGCGAGCTGGATTCATTATGAACCAGCGCCTCACCCCCTGGTTCATCTGTTTATGGCAGAAAAGGCACTCTCTATTTGGATGATTTCACTTTCTCTTGTCCTCGCATGTTTGATTGGTCCTGTGGTAGAAGAAATTTTCTTTCGAGGATTTTTTTACCCCGCACTTAAAAAGTACTGTGGCTCAAAAATGGCGATGTGTGCTACTGCAATACTTTTTGCGGCGGTCCATGAAAATACATTTGCTTTCTTCCCTATTTTTTTTCTTGGTCTCACACTCACTTACCTTTATGAGAAACGCCAGAGTCTCATTGCCTGCATCTCGCTGCATGCGATTCACAATACCGTTTTCATTGTTTATTTTTTTATTGTCAAAACAACCATGTTTGGTGGTTCGTGATGTTTTCTTGGGAGATTGCACTTGCCATTGCAATTCTTTTGCTTACGGTGATGTTGCATGAATGTGCTCACGGGGCAGTTGCATTTATTCGCGGGGATTCAACGGCGCGGGATGCCGGCCGTTTAACGCTAAATCCTCTGAAGCATATTGACTGGTTTTGGACGGTTCTTTTTCCAGCCGTACTTTTTATTTCGACACAGGGAAGATTTGTGTTTGGGATGGCGAAGCCCGTGCCGGTAAATTTCTCTAATTTATTTCGTCCAAAGCAGGACATGATTTTGGTTGCACTTGCAGGGCCATTCGCAAATTTAATTTTCGCAACTTTGCTTGTGTGGTTATTTCGATTGTCTGGATTCCACCTGTTTCTCATTGGCGTTTATTTTAATCTTGGCCTCGCTGTGTTTAATATGCTTCCCATTCCTCCTTTGGATGGTTCGAGGATTTTGGCGGGACTTTTACCAGTGCCACTTAGCCGGCAGTATTTAAAACTTGAATCTCTCGGATTTTTAATTGTGATTGCACTTTATGTGAGCGGGATTTTGTATGCGTGGATGATTCCCGGAGTTAATTTTTTAAGTGCGTTGATTGGTGTTCCCAGAATCCAGTAACAAGGATGGAACGGCGCGTAGATGCTCGTTTGGTTTTATGAGATGTCCTTTGCTTGTCATCCTGAGCGTCACTCTTGTGAGTGTGCACATCATCGTAGACGGACATCAAGTCCGTCACGATGAGTACTGGCGCATTAGCGCCGGCAAAAGCGCGAGCGAAGGATCTAGCAATCGCGAGATTCTTCAGTCGGCCTAGCGGCTTTCCCTTAGAATGACAAAATAGGAAAAACAAGATATTGGGTCAAATGAAAACAATAAAATCAGTGGGTGAATTTGGATTAATTAAATTAATCGCGCGCAACGCACCTCAATTTTCAGGTGTTGTCAAAGGTGTAGGGGATGATGCCGCAGTGCTTGAGTATTCAAAAACTCATTACCAGCTTTTAACAATGGACACGATTGTTGAAGATGTGGACTTTAAAAAGAGAGGAACTGACCCCGCGCTCATTGGCCGGAAGGCACTCGCCATTAATTTGAGTGACATTGCTGCTATGGGAGGAAATCCAGAAGCGGCCTTGGTTAGTCTGACCTTGCCAAAAGAAACACCCGTTTCTTTTGTGACGCGGCTTTATGAAGGATTGAGGCGGCTTGCGACTGAATTTGAAGTGTCGCTTGTAGGTGGTGATATTTCGCGAGGGTCTAAAATTTCAATTACTGTAATGGTGCTCGGTCAGGCATCAAAAAGACATACGGTTTTTCGCTCAGGCGCAGGACCCGGTGATGTAATTGGGGTGACTGGCGCTTTGGGAGGTTCTATTTTGGGTCATCATTTTAAATTTCAGCCGAGAGTGAGAGAGGGAGAATTGCTAGCTAAGTTTCAAGTTTCATCGATGATTGATATTTCGGATGGGCTTTTGCAGGATTTAGAGCATTTAATGAGAAGTTCCAAGCGATGCTACACATTAGACCGAAACACGATTCCAATCTCTCTAGCAGCGAAGCGTCTTGGACGTGGCAATCGGGCAGCGGCTTTAAACCACGCGCTTTGTGACGGTGAAGATTTTGAGCTATTATTCACTGTTTCTCCTTTAAAATTTGAATCGCTTAAAAAAGAATGGAAACATACATTTGCAACAAAGCTCACACGAGTCGGAGAAGTTCTCAAAAAAAAGCCTGCAAAGCAGAAGCATCTTGCTTCAATGCCTGGTTTTCAGCATTTCTAGCCGCACGTACTTAAAAGGTATTCCCTCCCTCGCCCTCTTTAGAGGGAGAGGGCAGCGCTTGCTTTCATTAAATGATTTATGCGTAGCAAGCACAGTCCTCACCTTCAACTTATTTTTCACAGAGGGTGAGGACAGGGTGAGGGTGTACAACAAAAATTTACCCCCTCATCCTAACCTTCTCCCCCATGGGGGAGAAGGGATTATGTGAAAAGCGTAGAATTTAAATGAATAGAATAAAAACATTTTTCAAAATCTGGAAAACCAGGTCGCAGGAAGAAACGATTGAAAAAGGAAAAAGGTTTGCAAAGATGCTTAAGCCCGGAATGACAGTTGGGCTCTTGGGTAATCTCGGAAGCGGTAAGACAACTTTTGTGAAGGGAATAGCGCTTGGTCTTGGCGCCAGAGACGCACGAATGGTTAAAAGCCCCACCTTCGTCATTTTGCACGCCTATTCCACGAAGATTCCACTCTACCACCTTGATTTTTACCGTTTGAGTCAGACAGATGATTTATTTGTGACTGGTCTTGAAGAGTATGCGTTTGGACAGGATTCAATTTCAGTGATTGAGTGGATTGACCAGATTCCAAGTTTTCCTGAACGTGCTGCTTTTACAGTCAAATTTTCACTAACCGGGGAAAATACCAGAACGATTGAAGTATCGAGGCAGCATGAATCGTAATGTGCTTGCGGTGGACACGTCATCGCGTTCTCTTTCCATTGCTGTCAGGACAGCTCGCGGCCGTATCTTTGAAATTCATTTTTCAAATGCATTGCGTCATTCAGAAGAAATTGTAACTGAGATTCGCTTGGCACTTCACAAAGTAAAATTAAGTTCCGCCGATCTCAGTGATTTTCTATGGGGTGCCGGTCCGGGTTCATTTACAGGGCTCAGGATTGGTTTTTCTACGCTCAAAGCATTCGCATTGGTGTTCAAAAATAAAAAGTTTTTTGCTGCTTCAAGTCTTGATTTAATTGCGCTTGGATGTCCTTCCATCCAAACTGGAAAACAATTGATTGTCTGTGTTGATGCGAGGCGGGAGCGGATTTATGCGTCATCTTACCGATTTGAGAACGGGGAAATCAAGCGCTCTCACAAGGAGGTACTTGTGACGATTAAAACGCTTCTTTCATGGACGAATGTGGAGTCAATTTTGACTGGCGATGCTTTGGAGAAATATGGTACATTGATTCGCGAAAAAGCTTTGAATAAAATCGAATTTTTAGATTCAAAGTACTGGTACCCACAAGCAAAAACTTTATTTTGTCTCAGTGAGATAAAACCCAAGTGGTTGGTACCGCTTTCTTTGCGAACCATGATGCCGCGGTATTTAAGAATAACTGAAGCAGAAGAGAATCGAAAAAATAGGTTGAAAACAAATGTCTCCAAACCTAATCGTGCTTCTCAAACGCGAAGTGCTTGCTTGTGACATACGCTGAAACAGTTTTCAAACCTGATGTTGAATCGAAGGCAACATGGATTGAGCTTGATGCAAGCGCGCTGCGCCAGAATGCTTTGTACATCAAACGTTTTTTGTCTCCACACACCTCACTTCTTGCGGTTGTAAAGGCCAATGCATATGGTCATGGGATTCGCGAAGTCGCTCAAGTATTGAGCAAAGAAGTGTCATTTTTTGGAGTGGCAACAATTGATGAAGCAATTTTGCTTAGGAAAAATGAAATCACAACGCCAATTTTGGTATTTGGTAGTTTGACACCTGAAGAAATCGAACTCGCAATTTCAGCAAAAATTTCGCTCGCCGTTTCAAGTTTTGAAACGGCAAAGCAAATTTCAACTTGCGCGGAACATCTTAAGAAACGGGCGCTAATTCACATTAAGATTGATACTGGCATGGGGCGGCTTGGTATTCCTGCGCGAGAAGCACTTAAAATAATTCCCAAAATTTACATACTTAAAGGAATTGATTTGGAGGGCGTGTTCACTCATTTTGCTCAAGGTGAAATTCCGGATGACCTCTTTACGCAGTATCAAATTGAAACATTTAAAACGCTTCTTGGAAATCTGACTCAACTTGGAATTGAGTTTCCATTTTGTCACGCAACGAATAGTGCCGGGACTTTCAATTACAAGGAAGCACATTTTAATCTTGTGCGTTCCGGCCTATTGCTTTATGGAATCGACCCAAGCGGTGAGTGGATGGGAGATTCGGCACGGGAAATTCAGCCTATTTTATCCTGGCGCGCGCGCATCAGCCTCATCAAGCAAATCGAGAGCGGTGAGTCGGTTGGGTATGGACGTACCTTTGTGGCTGAGAAAAACACCTTTATCGCCGTGATTCCTGTGGGTTACAGTCACGGCTACCCTTTTTCACTTTCAAATAAAGGCATGGTGCTGGTTCGTGGGAAGTTATGTCCTGTGATTGGGCGGGTTTCCATGGATTTTGTTACGGTTGATTTGGGACCTATGACGCGGAACATAAATGTGAACGAATCGGTCACCATTCTTGGTGAAGAGGCTGGCGAACGTATTACGTGTGAGATGCTTGCTGAAAAAGCCGGTACCATTCCATATGAAATTGTAACTCGGCTGAACCCTCAAATTTCTCGCGTTGTGGTGAATGAGTAATGTTTTTCCGTGTGCTCTACTATGACCGATTGTCCTCGACCAATGACCGGGCAAAAGAGTTGGCGCTTCGGGGGGCGCCTGAAGGAACAGTGGTCTTGGCTGCTCATCAGACAAAAGGACGAGGGCAATTCGAGCGAAAATGGCATTCGCCGCGCGGAGCGGGACTGACGTTCTCTATTATTGTGCGCCCGGACAGGACGCCTTCACAGATTCCTTTGATTACTCATTTTACCGCTAAATCTGTTGCAGGACTTCTCCTCAGAAGATTTTCACTGAATGCGACCTTGAAACGTCCAAATGATGTTTTGGTCAACCAGAGAAAAATTTCGGGAGTTTTATGCGAAACAGAAGTCCGGCAGAGGCAGGCAAGCTCAGGCTTTGTGGTGATTGGAATTGGGCTCAACGTCAATACGTCTTCAAAGAAACTAGTCAAGGGCGCGACATCAATTTACAATGAATTGAATGAAAAGCAGGATTTGGGCGAAGTATTTCGTGAGGTGTTAAAGGAGTTCAGCATTCAATACAAGGCATTTCAAAATCAACGGCTCAAAGAATCACAATGGATTGTTCAGGAGGAAATCGCTTGAGTAAGCCGAAGTCTTTATTGATTGCAATTGATATTGGGAATACATCAACCACATGCGGCGTTTTTTTAAAAACCCGTCTCATTTCAAAATCATACTGTGAATCGAATGATATCCCATATATTTACAGTAAAATACGGAATAAGTGGGATGATGATGTTGTATTTAAGGCTATTTTAAGTAGTGTTGTCCCAAAAATATCGGTTAAATTAATAAATTTGATTCGTCATAAATTCCAAGAAGATAAGGTGCACGAAGTGGGACGCAATGTCAATTTCAAGCTGAAAATGAAATACGCGCCTCGGCAGCTTGGCGCTGACCGCTTGGTGAATGCTTATGGAGCGAAGCATTTTTATTGTTTGCCTTGCCTTGTAATTGATTTTGGAACGGCAACTACATTTGACCTTGTGTCTCACAGCGGTGTATTTGAAGGCGGCCTCATTATTCCAGGCATTCAGGTTTCTGCAAAGGGTCTTGAGGCGCACGCTGCTCTTCTTCCTCTTTTTGAGATGAATCGGTCAGTCAGAACTTTGATTGGCCGGAATACAAAACAGGCAATGACAAGTGGACTCTTGAATGGATTTGGAGCGATGACCGACGGATTAATTGAGCGATTTAAAGAGCTTTATGGAAAGCAATTAACAGTTGTGGCGACGGGCGGATTTGCGCGTAAAATAGCAGCTTATGCGCATTTGATTCAGACGGTGGATGAATTACACACCATTAAATCGCTTGCTCATTTGTACCAGAATGAAATTGCGAAGTGAGCTGATTAAAAAATTGAAAACATCTAAATTGATTTATCCCGAAGCAAAAACAAATTGAGGTGAATGATGAATATCTTTAAAACAACGGTACTATTGACAGCGTTGACACTGCTTTTGATATTTGTGGGCGGACTTTTAGGTGGCAGCGGGGGAATGCAAGCCGCCTTCTTTTTTGCACTGGTCATGAATTTTTGTGCTTATTGGTTTAGTGACAAAATCGTACTTGCGATGTATGGCGCCAAACCTTTAAGCGAAAGCGAAGCACCTCAAATTTACCGAATTGTCCGCGAGCTTGTTCAAGAAGCAAAAATACAGATGCCGCAGCTCTACCGAATTCCAATTTCCACGCCGAATGCATTTGCGACTGGACGAAATCCTGAACACGCTGTCGTTGCCGTTACGGATGGTATTCTTTCACTTCTTAACGATGAAGAAATGAAAGGTGTTCTGGGGCATGAACTTGCTCACGTGCAGCACGGGGACATTCTTATTTCTTCAGTTGCCGCAACGCTTGCCGGAGCCATTAGCATGCTTGCATCGATGGCGAGATGGTCTTTTGTGGTACGGGACAATCGGGATGAGCGCGGCGGAAATCCAATCGGAGTTTTTGTGGCAGCCTTGGTTGCTCCCATTGCAGCCATGCTTATTCAGCTTGCTGTTTCGCGTTCAAGAGAATTTCATGCAGATGAAGGCGGCGCTCAGATTTGTAAAAATCCGCGCGCACTTGCAAGCGCCCTCAGAAAATTAGAGGCAGGAGTTAAGAACAGGCCGATGTTCGACACTCATGCATCCTCAGCCCATCTGTTTATTGTGAATCCACTTCGTGCGAGCGCCATCGCATCACTTTTTAGCAGCCATCCTCCGATTGAAGAGCGCATTGCAAGACTTGAGCGAATGGGTTGAATATTAAAATAATTTCCTTACCATTTCTCTTTAGTGTCATTGGTCGTTGGTCGACTGAAGAATCTTGTATTTACTAGGTCCTTCGGTCAATTCCTTGGAATACTGACCTCAGGATGACTTACCATGAAAATAAGATTTTTATGGTAAGTCAGTTAATAATTTTCACTTTTTGGCGAAAATTAATAGGACACCATGAGTCCTGAAAATCAAGATCAAAACCACCCAAGGCCTTTAAAGGGAACTTTCGGGCAATTACCCGAAGGACGAATTGAATTAAAAGCTCTTCCTTCTGCTGCCGACAAAGAAATTTTGACACAAGCTGCGCTTCAGTTTCTCGCAAAACTTTCTCGAAAATTTGAACCCACTCGTTCGACCTTACTCAAAGCACGTAAGACTCATGAACGGGAAATAGACCGTGGAAATTTCCCAGTTTTTCTTTCGGAGACGGTTCCAATTCAGGAGGCGGATTGGAAGGTTGCCAGAATTCCAAAAGATCTTGAGGAGCGCAAAGTGGAAATTACCGGTCCGGTTGAACGCAAAATGATTTTGAACGCACTTAATTCTGGCGCGAGTGTTTTTATGGCTGATTTTGAAGATTCAAATGCGCCTACTTGGGACAATAATCTCAAAGGTCAAATCAATCTGCGTGACACGGTTTGCGGGACAATTAACTTCACAAGTCCTGAAGGAAAGCATTACGAACTTGGAAAAAAAATTGCAACTTTGGTTGTCCGGCCGCGCGGTTGGCATTTGATTGAGAAACATCTTTTGATTGATGGCTCGCCGATGAGCGCTTCTCTTTTTGATTTCGGGCTTTATTTTTTTCACAATGCAAAGAAGCTCATCGAAAAAGGTACCGCACCCTATTTTTACCTTCCTAAAATGGAACATTACTTGGAAGCGCGCCTCTGGAACGATGTATTCCGGTTTGCGCAAGCTGAACTTGGAATTCCAAATGGCACGATTCGCGCAACGGTGCTCATCGAAACAATTCTTGCGGCGTTTCAAATGGATGAAATTCTCTTTGAACTGAGAGAACATTCATCTGGCCTCAATTGCGGCCGCTGGGATTATATTTTTAGTTTCATCAAAAAATTTAGAAAGCACAAGCGTTTTGTGCTACCAGACCGTTCGCAAGTGACAATGGACAAAGCTTTTCTTAAGGCGTATGTGGATTTACTCATTAAAACCTGTCACCGGCGGGGAATTCACGCGATGGGCGGAATGGCTGCTCAAATTCCAATCAAAGGCAATGAAGCGGCAAATCAAGCTGCGTTTGAGAAGGTGAGGCTAGACAAATTGCGTGAAGTAAAAGCAGGTCATGATGGTACGTGGGTCGCTCATCCGGGCCTTGTGTCGCTTGCTCGCGGAATTTTTGATGAATCGATTAAAGGCCCCAATCAATTGAATGTGAGGCGTGAGGATGTTATTTTAGCTGCTCAAGATTTGCTCAGCATTCCGGAGGGAATGATTACCGAAGGCGGGCTCAGAACCAATATTCGTGTAGGGATTCTTTATTTGGAAGCGTGGCTTCGGGGCAATGGCTGTGTTCCAATTAATCACTTGATGGAAGATGCGGCGACGGCTGAAATTTCAAGGACTCAAGTATGGCAGTGGATTTACCATGAAGCAAGAATGTCAGGTGAAGGAGCAATTACCAAAGCACTCGTCCAAAAAATAATTGGCGAGGAGCTTGAACAGTTTAAGCGGGAACTGGGACTGGAGAAATTTGAACAGGGAAAATTTGCGCTCGCCTCATCTCTTTTCGAGAAAGTGAGCACTGAATCAGAATGCCCTGATTTTTTAACGGTAGTAGCTTATGACTATTTGGATTAATAATGACTTGAGTTCTACAAATTTTTGAGCATTAACCCCCTCACCCTCTGTGAAAAATAAGTTGAAGGTGGGGACTGTGCTTGCTACACATAAATCATTTAATGAAAGCAAGCGCTGCCTTCTCCCCCTAAAAAAAGGGGGCGAGGGAAAAAAAGCGCAGAACTCAAGTTAATGAATGACTCACAGGAGGAAAATAAAAAATGGAACGATATGAAACACCAGAGCAATTAGAGAAAGAATGGAAAACATCATCCCGCTGGAAGGGAATTAAGCGTCCTTATTCAGCAGGCGATGTGTTTCGACTCAAAGGAACTGTTTACCGGGAGTATTCTCTTGCTCGGCTCGGAGCAAAACGTCTTTGGGAACTTTTGAATCAGGAAAAATATGTGCATGTGCTGAGCGCGGTGACAGGAAACCAAGCCATTCAGCAGGTGCGTTCTGGACTCAAAGCCATTTATGTGAGCGGTTGGCAAGTTGCGGCTGACATGAACAATTCACTACGCATGTACCCAGACCAAAGTCTTTACCCTTCAGACAGTGTTCCTTACTTGATTAAGCGGATTAACAATTCGCTTTTGCGCGCAGACCAAATCCATCATTTAAAAAATGACCACAGCATCCATTGGATGGCGCCTCTTGTGGCAGACGCCGAAGCTGGTTTTGGCGGTTCACTTCATGCCTTTGAAATTATGAAGCAGATGATTGAAGAAGGTGCGGCTGGTGTTCACTTTGAAGACCAACTTGCTTCAGTGAAAAAGTGCGGACATCTTGGCGGCAAAGTGCTTGTGCCGACTCAGGAATTTGTGACCAAGCTCATTGCAGCACGTCTCGCAACAGATGTGTCTGGTGTTGACACTATTTTGATTGCGCGCACAGATGCTGACAGTGCTTCGCTTTTAACAAGTGACTGCGACCCTTATGACCATCCGTTTATTGAGAAAGGGAATCGAAGCAGTGAAGGATTTTACCCAGTAAAGGCTGGGATTAAACAAGCAATTGCACGAGCACTTGCGTACGCACCTTATGCCGATTTACTTTGGTTTGAAACGTCCAAGCCCAGTCTTGACGAAGCGAAAGAATTTGCGAGCGAGATTCACAAAAAGTTTCCCGGCAAGCTTTTGTCATACAACTGTTCTCCATCCTTCAACTGGAAGGGGAATTT
>JAHFHD010000041.1 GCA_023247075.1 Candidatus Omnitrophota bacterium
AGTCTTTTGTTCTGTGAATCCATGAATCTTGTCCGCATCCACTTTACCGTTTGTGAGCACATCGTGACCGCCAACAGTTGCCGTATGCTGGTCTGTGTTGCTTGTCACTTGAAGGACTGTTTCACTGGCTGCTTTAAAGGTTTGTGTGGCTGTAGTAATGAAGTTAAAAGCAAAGACTTGAGTGCCTATTGAATTGGCAACGGAAAGTTGAAGTGCTTCACCAGTAGGAAGCAGGTTTAATGTGTCTGCATGATTCATGAATGTGGCAAGTTCTGTTTTGTTGCCAAGCTTTAAATCAGTCTTTTGTTCTGTGAATCCATGAATCTTGTCCGCATCCACTTTACCGTTTGTGAGCACATCGTGACCGCCAACAGTTGCCGTATGCTGGTCTGTGTTGCTTGTCACTTGAAGGACTGTATTTAAACCTGATTTGTAGAGTTTTGTTGTTTTTTCATTTTCGTTTTCATAATCAACAGTCAACTGCTGAACAACATACTGTTTGTGGTCAAGCGCAGTTTCGAATGTTGCATAGACTTGATCGCCAATGTTGAGTGCTTGTGGAAATTGATTCAGAAATTGCGCCATCCCATCTGTATTTGAAAATTCTGGGATTTGCGATGAAAAGGCCTGGCTCAGTCCTGCCAACCTTTTACTAATATCATTTTGATCTGCAGTAGCAGCAAAAACGATTGTGCCTCCTACCTCATTTTTATTCGTATCCGTGAACTGGAATTGTAATAATTTATCTGAAACGATAAGGTGCGCACCGCTTTGTCCGGTGAATGAAAATTGGACTCGCTCGCTAATCGATAAAGTGCTCATCATCGACAATGCTTGGATGAATGTCTCTAAAATTGTCGTTGAGCTATTTGAGGCTAAGGAATATGAATAGTTAACAAATGTTTCAGCTTTCTGCGTTTGAACTTCTTTTATTTCAACTGATAAATTATCCGATGTCGCCCCAGGAATTCCACCACTTGTGCTTGTAATCAGTTTACGCGGATCATCATCTATGACGACATACTGAGTTTCAGAAACCGAACGGGATTGCAAACTTACTCCAATTCCAAAGTCAGCTTGAACGCTAATGGTGCTTATGTGATTCTGAATCATAAACTTATCAAGCGCGGTACCTTGAATCCCAAGCATGTTCTCACCGAGCTGGTGCATTGATGCATTATTCAGCACGGCAAACACATCATCCACACCTCGGAATTGCTTGACCATTTCCCCATTTCGCTTAACTTCAACAAGTCTATTTTTTTTATCTTTATCTTTCAGAAGGTCAGAGGCAATATGTTCAAGCGCATATTTTTGTTCCAGCTGAGCAGCAATGGAGCGCTGAGCTCCTGCTTCATCTATGTTCATCACAAAACTGCCAAAGCCATCAATAGGCACTGACAATGAAGCATTCATGGCTTGCAATTGTTTTGCATAACCTGGCCCAAGCGCCGCTTCGGCCAATTTGTCAAATCCGCCCCCTTGCTCTAAAAATTTGGTACGTTCACTCTCATTCATATTTTTTATTTTTGGATGTCCTAAAGAAATACCCCCTTCGATTTTTCCTTCTTTATTCACTCCAAAACCTGCTGAGTAGCTAAACTTTGTGTCAAAAATGGAGACTTGGATTTCGTGCTGGCCTAGAAATTTAGGACTCATTCCCTTAAAAAATTGGGAGGTAATGTTTTCCCGATTTTGCTCATTCTTCCAAATGTAATCAATCGCATCCGCTTCTGTTTTGAACTCTTCAATAATCTCCGCATCCCCCACTCCAAAAGTTTTTGTCCGAGCAATAATCTGAACGGATGAACTCACGATTGACTTAACTTTAAGTTCTCCACCTTTAATACGGCCATCGATTGTCTTGTCATTTTTCTTTGCCTCCTTCAGAGGAACAATATTTCCATCCACTTCAATCCCGGGCATCGCTTGAAGCCCCATCACATATGAAAGGCCATGCCGGTCAGAAACACTGATGTTGAATGGCTTGGCGCCAAGTTTCATACATGGACCAATCCAAAAGTTCATTAGCTCCATTAACTCCTGAATTCCTTCCGGCCGAGGTGAACCGTCAGGGTTAAGCGTTTCAATGTTCTTGCTTTGATTGTCGAACATATTCAAGCGGTCTTTGACTTTCCTAAACATGCGATGGCGTGCATCCGAGCGAATCGTCCTTGTTTCGCCAAACACCTCGGAAAAACTTCCAGCTTTTGCAGTAAATTTTCCCATCCGCCCATCTTTTCCTCTGGCCTCAAATTTTGCGAGTACGCGGGTTTGGGGTTCTCCATTTACCAGCACAGCACTAAACGTAAAATCACCAAGCGGCTCACTTGTCAGCGTTGCACCAGAGCGGTAAAAGGTAAGAGTGATTAGTTCACCATTTTCATTCATATTCTTAAAATCATTTTTTGTCATTTCTTCAATCTGCTTTGCAAATGCAAATACACCAATTGATGAATCTGCATTGTAATTTTGGAGCTCAAAACCCTTACCGCTCCTTGACGATACGCCGTCTGCATTTACCCCAGAAGCTAATTCTTGAATGGCATTGATTCGATTGAATGCAGTTAAAAAGTCCTTTGCTTCACCTTTTATTGTGAGAAAACTGTCATGAAGCCCTTTAATCGTCACATCCCTGTACTCCACTTTTCCAACTTGAAGGAAAAGGAAATTGCCATAAATAGAGCCGTCCGGATTTACAAAGCCAATACCAATGTCTTGTTTGGAATCCTGCGCAAGTTTCTCTGCGCATTCCGCAAATGCTTTCCATCCATCCTTCGTTGAGAAATCGTATTCTTTTGCTCTCAGCGCCATTTCTTTGATTTTGTTAAAAGCTTCTTCCATTGTTTTTGCTTTTCCGCTAAATAAAATTTGACCTTTACTCCCTGAAATTCCCACTTTGGAAAATGAGATGGAATCGGGCCGAATCACAAATACACCAAAGAGCGTGTAGCGAACACCGTATGCATTTGACAAATCACGATTAAAAAATGAAACAGTGAGCTCTTTAGTGATTAACCCTTTACCACCAAGCATTGCTTGAATTTGATTGCCAAAGCCAATTCTGCCATCGTCACTAAAAAGGTCAAATTTACTTGCGGTCTCTTTTGCTTTATGAATGTCACTAAAAGCCTCGCCAGCATTTTTGTACCCTTTTGCTGCAAGCTTTGCGAAACTGCCATCCTTACCCTCCGCATACACTTCGCGCATGGCAATTGAATTTTCCCGAACAGTAAAAATCCCAAAAATTTGAGACTCACTTTTGTCCGTGTAAAACGTAACGGTTACTTCGTGGGTCAAAAGTTCTCGCTTCGTAAGCAAACCTTGAATCCCTGTTAAATATCCCTTCATTCCCTCTTCTTCGTGCAATTGAAAGTTTTTTGCCAAATCTTGAAGCATGTTAATGTCCTGAAATGACTCCTTCATATTGGAATAACCTTCGGCACTTACCCGCGCGTGACTGTCACCCAATCCCCCCACATAAAAATCAAAAACGTCAACTGAATCACTCGTAATCCTAAAAACACCGGCCTTATGGTCGCCGTAGGCAAAAACAACGGTTCGCTCTCCAAATTTATCAAGACCAACTTGAATATCATTGCCGTAATTAATCATGCCCTCATAATCCAAAACAATTATTTCTCCATCAGAAAGAAAACTGAGCGGGGTATATAAATCGAAATCAGACATCATCTCTGGAGTTAAGCTTGGATCAAAATTTTCATTGGGTGCCATGCCTAAGCTGAACAATTCTGTCATCGGTATGCCTCCTGAACCAAGAAAGTTCAGAATGTCAGTTGTCAAAGAATCAGCTGGTAAATCCACAAGATCCTCTTGACCGCTCGTCAGTCTGGTTTCTTTTGGCATTGTGACAAAATGAAGTCCATCTAAAATAAGGCTGCCTCCACTTGAAATAAGACCGGAGCCAAATTCAGACATAAATTGCGAATTATCATTTTTTTCTACATAAAGCGCTGCTAGATACGGCAGCCCCATGTGCCGAGCAGTGGGAATTGCGAACAAATTCAAAAACCGGTCAAGCCCTGAATCAAACTCGCGTTTGTTGATGCTTGAGTCAAGAGAATCAAAAGGAGGATGAAATGTCCAAGCTACACCTAGACCAACACCGCCAGAAATCAGCGCATTTTCAGTTGGATTGTCTCCTCCCCATTCAAGGACTGCAATTCCGGGAAGCGCGCTGCTCCAGAATTGCTCGCCTGCTGTTGCCGTTCTGGTAATAAATACCCCAAAGAAATTCCGGCTCAATTCATCTGTATTCTGTCCTAGAGAGTTAAAAGCTCCATGCGCCTGACCATCCCAGTATTTACTGAGATCAGCCCCAATTTGCAAATTCAAGTTCTCTACACCAATCTTGGCTCCAGCAATAACTCCCGCAACCGCTGCACCCGCCGCAGCGCTCACAACAATAGAATTCCAATCCATCACGCCGTCATTAAATGCTGCAAACGGAACACTCGTCGCAACATTTGTAATCAGCGACACAGTAAAATTCATGAGCATAGCAGGAAGAAGTAAGGTTAATGACCTCGCAAAAATAGTTCCAATCCCAGGCGTAAAAAGGGCGGTAATTGCACTAAAAATAATTTGGAAATACCTACCTGCTTTTCCTCCAATCAAATAGGCCGTGCTGGAAGTAAACATGCTGAGTGAAAGTGTAAATGGAAGCGCATCAATAAATGTGAATTTGACAAGCTTCAGAAAATTCGCTGGATCAAGTAATATTTTAGCTGCCTCCTCAGCAATTTGAGCAATTGAACTGCTGCCCACTTCTAATCCAGTTTGGCTCATCATCCCCTGAACAAGCGTGCCAAAAGCTCCAATCATCGCTGCCAAGCTGGCCATCGCCATTCCAAGTTGGAAGAGCTCCAAATCATTTTTAATTGCGCCTGCTATCATGACACCCGTTCCACCTGCAGCTCCAGCAATCGTGACAATTGCAGCTGCTTTTGCCCAGCCCGACCCAGCCACAATTAAATTACTCCAATATCCACCTCCATTAAAACTACTGATTCCAGAAGAAAATGTGTACGCCATAATTGCAAACCCTAGACCCATTGCCGTGTACTTGGCTTCACCTGTAATCAATCCGGCAGCAGCGTAACCAACCGCTGCAACACCAGCCACAATTGTTGCCGCTCCAAGAACACCCGCTGCAGCCACGCTCAAGCTCATTGCCATTCCTGCGTTGTACGCAGCCGCTACCGCAGCAGACGCAGCGCCCCAGGTAAGTACCACAACGACAATTGCAACAATCAAAACGACTATTTGTCCAATTGTGCTGCCAAGAAATCCGGTATGAACATTTACTTTTGTTCTCTCGCGAGTGTGCTGGTCAAAATTGCTGATTTTTCCGGCGATGTTGTATTGGTATGTTTTGGTTGTCCACGTCCATTGCTGGAATTTGGTCCCATGCTGCTTGCCTTGGGTGTACGACGTGGTAAATGTCCTCGCAACCTGACCAAGCTCGTTGTAGGTGGTTTCAATCGTAATGGTTGTGTTGTACTTGGACTCAAGGTCACGGTAAAAACTTTTGACTACGCGGCCGAGTGTGTCAAGCGTTCTCGTCTCAACCCGAACACTCTTAACGTGAAGCAAATCAATCGCATCCTCCTCGTCAATTGAACCTGCCCGCACAAGTGTTGCATTCCCCAAAATGTCTGTTGAAATCACCCGCTCATAAGAGACACTGTGGTCTTGAATGTATTTCCGGTACGTTTTTGAACCTTTGTTTTCATCAAATTGAAGCCCATCGCGAATGGTAAATGACCCGATGACTCTAGAGCCTTCTAAAATGTTTCTTGTCTCGACCACTTCATCCTGCGCATACCTAAAACCCGTAAGGAGCACGGCCTTTGCATTAAATACGTTATGCACGGCCGTCCATTCATCCGTGTAGAGATTGAGCCCAAGTGAATTAACCGAACTTGTTAAAAATTGCTCGAGTGTAAATCCGCCAATCGAATACGTGCGCAGATTTAAAGCAAGGAAATTAACTCCTGATTTTCCAACTTGAACTGCACGGGTAATCGCAAAGGTTTGATTTCCACTTGCATCGGTTTGAATATTAGCAACGTGATTGACACTTGCAACCGTTGCACTCACAGAATTACCACTCGCCTGATTGGCTGCCGCCACGATTTCCGTGTATGAATTCAGTTGATTGTCAGAACCATAATAGGTATTTAATCTCGCGGTTGAAACTTCCCTGATGGCGCCGCTCACAAAATCCCGAACTCTTTCATGCTGGTCAAAACTCGAAAGTCTGCCCAATTCGTCATAACCCATATTGGACCGTTCAAAAATATTGAGCGAGCGTGACCCACTCCCTCTGCCGCTGTCGGCAGGCTCCACCTGATAAACCGCTTGACGTATGTCTGCAACGCGACGAGTGAGCGGGTCTGACATCTGCCGAAAGTAAGAAGCATAATCCCCGCCAAGCGTAAGCATGGCCGACTCAAGTCTAATTGTGTCATTCTGAGGCGAAGCCGAAGAATCTAGCGAACTTAGATCCTTCTCGGAGCTTGCCCTTGAGGCGCCCAGATCCTTCACTTCGTTCAGGATGACACGCGCCGAAGAGCTCAGGATGACATGCGAAGGACTCAGGATGACAAGTATTTGGTTTGATTTAATTGGAGCATTACTCAAATTTGCATCTACAAATACATTCCTGGCATGACTTACAAATCGTGATGAGGGGGCATTGGCTCCTGACCCCTTTGAGTTCATAAAAGTTGCTGGTGAATAATGAATCATGAGTTCCCGGATTAAATCACTCATCGCAAATTCCCGGTCATCCACACTTGAATCAATAGAGATTGTCATCGAATTAGATGTAAGGTAGCTTGCGTAACCACCGTCGGCGTCTAGCACTTTTTGTATCACACTGACATTCACCCTCCGAACAAGCCGCTTCCGGCTCGCAAAAGAAGTTAACTGAATTGGCGTTGGAACAAAGCCAGAACGATGGTCATATTGCGCAGAAAAATTGAGGTAGCTTCCCACTCCACTATTCGCATTTACCACATTTGCAAATGGTAAATTAAATTGATTGGTTGCTTGGCTGCCATCTGCCTGAATGCTTGTCACCCAGCCTGCGGCATCGTAATCAATATTAACCGTAATTGGTTTTGCGCTTGCTGGGTCAAACGTCGTATAACTTGTGATGAGTGACACGCCATTTACAGCTTTGGTTTTAACTTCTACTTCAAGTGACGTTCCCTTGCGCACCACAAAGCTTCGATTTTTACCTCCCTCATATTGGAAATAATTGGCAGTTCTAATCTCAGCCCCATTTCCATGATGGCGGGTCCAATCCTCAAATCCATCTACCGTCCATGGCCTTTCTTCAACTTCGGTTGCAGACAAAGTGAATGCAAGATTTCCGTTTGCATTGGTATGAATGTTTGAAATTTCGGGGACGAAAAATTGACCGTTGAAATACTGGTAGAATTGACTGACGTTAAGAGTGGCGCCATTGGTTAAGCTCTGCCGTTTTTGTGTTTCAAGAGCAGCTTGCTCAAGGTATATTTTTAACGCATCTACTGTAAAATTAATTTCCAAACCCAAGTCGCCATAAATAAAGCTGGTAGGAATACTGGTGCCGTTTGCCTGCACCGCCATTCGAATTTTTAAATCGGTTCCGAGGCCGGTACCAAATACTTCTTCAGCGCTAAATAGTCCTGCGTGTGGTCGGTATGCGCCGCTTGCATCTTGCTTGACTGATTTTGTTTCTGTTTCAAATGTGTATTGAAGATTACTAGGGAGAGTGGCTTGAGTATTCAAAATTGTGGGAGTTGAAGACAATTTAAATCGGCTGACGTCATTTGCCGTTGTCGTCACCAAATCATTAGTTGAAGCAGCAAAAATCCATTCATTCCTTGCATCTTCCATGAGTATTGGAAAATCATAAGTAGCTGTAATCGTGTCGAAACCTCTGCCATCCGTGCCAATGGTAGACCCAAATGGACTTGTGCCAATCTCTGGCACAAAATTCCAAGTGGTCACTGGAATTGAATATTCTTCTCCCCACCAGTCAATTGTCGTCTCATAAAAAGTTGTAGGTTCAAGCGCGCCGAAATAAAGTGGCGTTCCATATTCATTCACGGCCTGTTTCCAAAGCGAGCGGGTTTCAAGCGTAAACCCTTCCTTTGAGATAACCCCATATGACGGATGTTGAATCAACTCAAGCGGCTTTGCATTATTCAGCAGTTGAGAGACAGCAGTTCCATTCAGTTGAAGTGTCAGGTTTAAACCATTTTGATCAAACAGACATGATTGAGGATTGCCTGTGGTGCAAAGAGAACCATTCGCCTGCCAATTCAAAACTTTTCCACTTTTTCCTTCTTTGTCTGTCACGCCTACCATAAAAGGATTAAGCATGGTTTCGGTAATTGTGCTTGGAAGAAAAACTTTTTGGGTCAATGGGTCAAGAAATGAAACAAGCGCGTCCTTTCTGTAATAAGCCCACGCGGTTTCATGTGTTGCAACATTAGGAATTGAGATGTCAAAAATGAGATTCGCCTGTTTGATTCCGCCGGCTGGTTTGAGTTCAGAAGTTGAACTGTTCTTAAGTGTGATGATGGTTTGGGCAGGCATTTCAACCGAAGCGCGCGAATCATATTTGCCGATTGTCGTGATGCCGCGTGCCGCGCTCGTCACTGCATACGCTTGATTATTCAAATAAATAAGTGAAAGCTTACCCTGGTTATTTGGAGCCTCAAACTTGGTTCCCGTAAACGGATTCCGAAGAGATTTTAAATCCCCATTTGAAAAATGAATAGTAAAGGAGTCCCGTTCACTGGGATTGTAGGCAACACCGGTTGGCACATCAAAAGTCACATTCGTTGGGTCGAGTCCGTAGTGAAAATCTCCGGCTTTGATAAAACCATATTTGCTTAGAATTGACAAATAATTTGCGCGGTCGCTAGACTTAACCGGAGTCTGATTTCTGACGAGATTAATCTTTGATTTCCGCATCGCGTAATATTCAAGAAATTTAGCTCTAATCGGAGATAAATCTACATTCGTGCATTGGTTCCACCTCGCGCATGTCTGCGTAGCAAAAAAAGAACTCATATTTGCGTCAAACCACGCGCCTGCTGTTTGAGCGCTATCTAGGAGAGTCGACCACCCCGTATTATTATTTCTTGAATTACCCATCCACCCAAGTGTGCCGTAACTACCGCTCAAATCCATCATAAGCGCCCGGTACATCAGTTCCATTTTCTGATCTTCGGTCGGATGCATACTTAGAGGAATCGCCCAAACATAACTAGTGGACCACCTGTTATTATTGATCGCTGCTAAAATGGGACCGTAAGACAATTGATTTGAATAAGGATCAACTTCGGAAAAATATTTGCTTAAAATTTCCCACTCACCCGCGGACACATCAATAGAGCTGAATTCCGGAGCGTCATGAACTGTATCGTAAATTTTATTCCAATCTTCCGGCGCAATGTATTTTCCGCCTTGGTACACGTCAACGCCCATATGAATGGTGAGGTCGCCAGACTTCTGAATTTCAGTTCCAAAAAAATCCGTGAAGAAGAGTTTTGAATCACCGGGCGCATCTTGAAATAAGGTTCCGCCGCTTTGTCCTCCGTTGATGTTGACCGTTTCACCGCCAATATCTTGAAGCAGGATTGCGCGGCCTTCAGAATAATCCACTCGGAATGATTCGGTGGTCGTGTGAAATCTTTGGAATACGGCCTTCGCAATCTCACTCACTTCACTGGTTCCTTCATTTTCAATTTCAAAGGACTTGTAAATTACAAGATTAATCATGTTTAACATGTCATCCTGAGCGAAGCGAAGGATCTCGCTAGATTCTTCGGCCTGTGGCCTCAGAATGACAGAGTTTGACTGGGGAAAAAGCATTTCCAAAACCGACTCTGCCGTCAAGTTTCCTGACAAATAACTAATGGAACGCACCGCCCCGCTTAACAGATTTCCATTTTCATCGAATTGAGTTTTGATTCCCTGTTCGTTTACAACAAATCCATGATTCAGAAGACCGTAATCAAAGTTGAGTGAAGCGACAAGGCTGTCAATCCAGCTCAGGCTCACAGCTTTTAGCGCACCTTCTTCAACCGTGTAAACTTTGCCGCTTGCAAGTGCATTCTCTCCGTTCGCCACAAACACCAGATGGCTGTCGTCCCCCTTAAACATTGTGTTTCTGAGGACAAGTTCTCCATCTTTAAGAACAAAGTCTCTGCCTTCTAAAATTCCCAAAGCAATTTGAGCAGTTTGAAATTTTCCTTTGTCATCAAAATTAAGAATCATCGCGGGTTTCGGTGCGGCATCTTGATTAAAAATAATGGCAGATTCACGGGGAGTTGATGCGGGATTACTCGTCCAATCAATAGAATTAACTATTTCAGCAGTAAGCGCTCCTTTAAACGTCACTTGGCTGAATAAATTCTCACTTTTCCCCACTGTCGGAGCACGCGCGCGAACTGGATTACCGGCAGCATCCAAATAGAAAAATACGGTGGTCTCTTTGACGAGTCCATTTTCGTAAAGCAGGCGGTAATCATTGCGTCCGCTCACGCTAAAGAAAATTTCAGCGGGATTTGATTCAAAATCCCCCTCGTAAGTAGTCGATTTAATCACTCCGTCTAAAAGCAATTCCTGTTTTGAAAAAACAGAACCCTGAATCTTGTCTATTTTCGCAACCAACTCATAATTTTTTGAAAGGCCTGAAATAATAAATGTCGTGTTGTCCTTTGTGCGTGTCAGTGTTTGACCGCTTGAAAATTGTCTCGCGCCATCTTTCCATGTCACATTCCATTCCTTCGATTTTGAATAAATAAGCCCGCCAAAAGTAAAATCACCAAGCTCAGCATTTATTTTTTGTGAAGCAGCATTTTGAAAATCATCACTAAGAAGTGCTGCGTAAGAACCGTAACGAATGGTTTGTGTGGCGCCCTGCGCAATTCCTTCTAAGAACATTTGATTGTCCAAATCTGCCTGTGACAAAACCCGCTCGGCTTCAAAACCAAGTTTGAGTGTTTCGCTTCGAGTGTTGTAAGATTCGTCAAGCCCGGTCACTGTTTTAATCCAGCCGTTCTTTTCAAGTCTTAGGCTGTAGCCAATTGAGAGATGATTCAGTGCGTCCCAAGTTTTTAATTTTTCAAATCCGTCTACATTAACTCCCTGGTTTAATTGATAATCATGCCGGACTGCATTTTGACGTGTGTTCATGCCTGCTTCAGTGCGGTATACCTGAACTTCTACAGCATTCGGAGCGATTCCAAGTGAATTGACGCCAGCTAAATTCTGAATCGTGTAAAGCGTGCCTTCGACTGGATTAAAATTCGCGTCTAGTCCCGTGATGATTGTGGTCACTGGATTCTTTGTTGAATTATCAATCATCTGGATTTGCTGAGTCCATTTTTGAATGGCAAAAGAGCTGCCATCCGGACGTAAAACTTCCTGTTTGAGTTTAAGATTCCCATGAGAATCTCTTGCCTGAAAAGTGTGCTCAATCAATTTTCCGCCAGGGTTTCCTGTTTGCGTCAATCGGCTCATTGCCGTTTGGGTGCTAAAATGCTCCCAGCCTAAATCATTTACCCGGAATTGCCAGCCGCCTTGTGCTCCAGGAACAAGACTGCCAATCGAAACTGTGCCCCCTGTCACACTAGCCGGTAGTGACATCGGTGTTCCTTTCGGCGCCGCAACATCTTCAAGCGTAATACCGCCTTGATTAAAGGACTGAATCTCATTAAGGCTCAATGCGTGATTAAAAAGAGCGACGTCCAATGTCCTGCCTCCTATTGAAATATAATTTAAACTATTGCTCCAAAGCGAAGCATTTTCTTCAGTGATACGCGCACTTCTCATCAGCATAGGACCCGCGCCTTGATTGGGATTGACGCGCGTCTGCCAATCGGAAGGCAGTGCGTTCAATGGATTATTGATGTATTTCCAAGAGCTCAGCATAGGACCATCAACATAAGATCCTGTGATGTATATGGGATCTGTACCATCAGCGTTTTTGTACACACCAACATTACTATTTTTCCCCGCGTCAAGCGCTCCCTGTACCGTATTGTTCCAAATGAAGCTGTCACTAATGGACAAAGATTCATTCAAAAAAGGCCATGAAGAACCTTCGTTGTAAATACCTGCGCCGCTGGAATTTGTAAAATTTCGATTTTCAGTAATAATCGAATGTGCAAGAGTCAAAATTGCTCTCGAATAAATCCCTCCGCCATTTTTCGCGGAGTTCCCACGGATGATCACACGAGTAAGATTCATGAGTACTTCATAATCATTACTGGTACTTGCGTGAATTCCACCACCTGATTGCCCAGCAATATTGGTTAAGACACTAGAGTCATTCATTGTAAGTGCTATTGCACCATGTATGGAAATGCCTCCCCCCGAATTCCCAGCAAAATTACTGACGAGACTCGAATGATTAAAAATGAGCGCGGCAGATCCTCTGCCCTGAAATATTATTTCACCTGCATACACACCGCCGCCGCCATCCAAAGCTTTATTATTTTCTATGGTTACATAATTAAAAGTTGTAGCAACTCCAGAATATGTAAAAATCGCGCCGCCAAATAAAGCTTGATTAAATTTCAAAATAACGTTTTCAAGAAGCGGCTTTGTTGTCTGGTCCTTCTGATCTATTCCTTTGATGTAAATACCGCCTCCAGTACGTGCTCCATTATTAGAAATGACAAGATTTCTCAACGTCGGACTAGCGCCACCTTCAATCCGAATCGCACCGCCAGTTTCGTGATATCCATTCACAATAGAAAATCCTTCCAAGACTGCATTGCGGCTTACGCCGCTTGCAAACAATACGCCTCGGTTAAACTGATTGGCGTTAAAATTAGTGGGGAATCTTTGTTGATAAGCTGCTTCAATTTCATTAGTGCGGCCTAAATCAATAATGGTTCGTTCTGGACCCGCGCTTGAACGAAGCTTGATATCTTTATCAATTACAATTGCAGCAGCGCGCGTCCCAGCCTCAAGCCGGTATGTGCCAGGACCTACAACGAGTTCGTCTCCAACTGAAGCAGCATCAATAGCTGCTTGAATTGATTCATACACAGAATTCTGATAAGCACCTGTTGTTCTAAACCGAGTTGCATTAATTGTCATCCCTTGAGGCGCTTCAAAAGCTTCTAACCGAAGTCCATCCACGAAGATATTGAGCACACCGCTAGCTGAACTAAACCCTAAATTGTGCAAAAGGTCAGGCCGTGACAGAGAAAATAAGTTTCCATTTTGATCCAGCGCAAAAAAGGAATAAATGGTTCCGGCCGCATCATAAAGGTCAACTCGAAGCGCTTTAATTAATGGGTCAAAAATAAACTTCCAGGCAAATTGAGTTCCGGCTTCATTGGCACTCTGTGCAATCACTTGCGGCTGCGTTTGATTATTGATGATGACATTTTGAAAAAGTGTTTCCGTGAAAAGCGAGAAATCAAGCGGATTGTAAGCAGCTTGAGCGGCGCTTGTTCCATGAACCTGGTCTAAATAGGCAGCAATCGAAATATTTTGGGCCGTCCAGTTGTGAACTGGCGTCAGATCAATCTCATACGTTTTTGTCTCAGTAATTGGTTTGCTGTCAAGAAAGTCCAAGCTGCCTGACGCATTCCTCTCGTGCGTAAATCCTTCCATGAATCGGTGCTGAATTTGTTCGGTAACCAAAATTGTTTTTCCGTTGGCAGCAGTTGTGTAATCACTAGCAAGACCACTGATGATGGTTGTCTTATTGCCTTCCACTTTTTGAAGGACATGGTCAGCGCTCATGTGAGACATTAAATTCTGCATCGGTTGACTCGTGTTCTTCGTCTTCGCCGCAGCAAATTGGTCGCTAGAAACCGAATGATTAAAAACAATGCTCGCGAGAACTTGGTCACCAAGCGTCCGGTAAGAGCCAACACCTAGTACATTCATCAAATTCCATGGTGGAGCAGCTAGTTGCAAAGTTGCGCTTGGGCCGGCAAACAAGGATGCAAGTGAAACTCCAAGTGTAATTGGCCCGCTCATAACAACCGGCATTATTAATGGAAGAGGTCCCATTGGAGCCGGGCCCACCGGAAGATTTGAATAAGGATTGATTGGATTCTCTAAAGAAACTGGAAGGGCACTAGGTGAATCACTTTGACGCGCAAAGGTTTGGGTTTTACTCGCTCCCGTTTCAGCCAACCAGTAAAGATTGACATTTCCTTCGTCGAAACTAAAACCGAATGTGCTTGCTCCTGCCCAAATATTGGAAGGAGCAGTTAGGGTGTATGTCTTCAGTGCCTTCCCCTGCTCCGCTACATACAAAGTCAAGTTCTTTGACCACGTATTAAAGAAAAGCGCCCATCCGGTATTGTCAACTGTTTGGCTTCCAAGCAAAATTAAGTCATTCAAACTAAGTTGATGCGGGTAAGAAAAATCTTCACTTGAAAACGCAACCGTGGTGAAAAAGGATGCGTGGGTCGGGTCAATTGTTGGATTCTGAGCATACACGGGTTCTGACCCTTTTTGAGCAAACACAAGTACATTAGGGTCTGTCTTTGAAATATGAACCGTGTAAATTTTGTCAAACCCATCAGCGGTCAAGCCTTGCATTAATGTGTAATTTTCTACTGGCTCACGTACATCCAAAGCAGCGTTTTCAAATGACGAATATGAAATTGTGTGAACCGCACCCTTTGGAATCAAAGTTCCTTCAATGGTTAGGTCATTTGCAAGTGTTTCCTGAGTTGTGTATTGCGGCGTCACACCTGCTGCTTTCAAATTAAATGTTTCGTCCAGCCCAGAAATCGTAACCTGCCTAGCGCCAAAACTTGTCACAATAATAAAATCTTCGGCTAAAAACGGGATGGGTGTTGAAATGTGAAGCGGCCCACCAGCAAAGAGCGCGTCGCCTGTACTATTTGCGATTTCGCCTGCACCCAGCACACGATTTAAAATAAACAGATTGCTTAATTTTAAACCGTTTGAACCAACCGTCATATTTTGTAATTTAGGATTACTTAACTTTGTGAGAAGATCAAGCATTGTCATTGAAGACGGCATCATTAAAGTCTTTGCTGGTTCTATGGTTTTATTGTTAATGATGAACTTCACAGCACTATGGTCATAAGTGAAACCAACATTAATCAAAGAATTTTGCCCCAGAGTAAGCCCGCTAAAAGTCTGAGTCCATCTGACGAAAGGACTGCCATTGTCAAGCAGCTCCAAGACTAAATTTCCATTTTCAAAAAAGAAATCGACTGCATCCGTATTCAGTATGAATTGCTTGTTTGTTGCCGTCGGAATTTGAACCGTTGCGAGTAAAGAAAATTTCCCACTTAATAATGTTAAAGGAGCAAATCCGTCGATTGTTTTTGCCACCGAAAACTCATTGGTTTCGTGAAAAATAATAGACGAATCATCCAGCGCATTTTCCGTCAAGCGCAGAGTTTGGAATTTCGGATTCCCAAAGCTGTCAAATCCGCGCGGAATAGAAAAACTAATTTTGGCATTTCGATTTAAAAGCAAGTCATGGTAATTGTCAAACGTTGCGGATTGGACGGCGCCAACTGGAATTCTACCTTCAAAAAGGGACGTAGCCAAAGTAGTTTGAACTTCAAAATCTCCCGCTCCTGCCGAATTAATGTTGAATGTTGAATCAACAGAAATCCGTGTGGTGGTATTGCCCTTTTGGTCAATCAATTCATATTTGGGAATAAATTGACGCGCCAAATCCCAGCTTGTCATGCGGGTGAACCCCAACGAATCAATCCCTTGAATTAGTGAAAAACTCTGACCGGTTGCATTCACACGTGCCAAAGCATCATTTAGATTCCTGTATGCAAGTGTTTCGGTCGCATCAGCGTTGATTCCCTGCGGAGCATTTTGTCCCGCGAGATTCGTAGTCGTTACACGCGATTGATTGGTTACGTGAAATTGAGCATCAAGTCCATTTACGGAAATGGACACTTGCGGAAGCGTGTAGACGCCCGGGGATTTTGGGGCAAGGGTAGAATTTACTCCATTTGCATTTGAAACCGTGAGCGTGTCGTTTGTGTTGTATGAAAATATGGAACTTGCTACGTTGCTAAAAGAAATTCCATTGACAGTTGAAACAGACAACCCAGAAAATTTTTGAGCCTGAGCGATGAAATCAGAAGAACTTAAAGCGGCATTATTAAACTGAAGATTAACTTGAGATGCGCCTGAATTTGTAACCCTAAAAAGCGCGTTCGCAGCTAAATTGGTTGTTGTGGAACTCAAAGCTTCAAAAGTTCCTAATGATTCATTGAAAATTTCAATGGCATCAATGGAAAGACTGGCTTGATTCAGAAAATTTTGAAGGGAGACTCCCCCAATAAGCGGAAGTATCACGAGGTTAATTCCTTGATTTAAGGCAAGTGAGAAAGACCGGCTTGAAAAGTCAATGGCCTGTGGTGTCATAATTTCAGCAATTAAAGTTCCAAATGCTTGCCCTGCGCTTGTTTGAAAAACACGAATATGTCTGCCGCCTGTCTCATGGTCAAGAGAAACAACCACTCTTTGGTTCCCGGCAGCATTCACTTGATTAAACAAAATATTTCCTAAATCAGGTATCGTGCGTGTTTGAATGTTCTGAGCTGTTTGGTCAAAAATGGCGAATCGGTCTGAAATTCCCTCAATAAATTGAAAGTCTGAACCGAGTCCAGTTTGAATCAGCCTGAAATTTCCAAAATCCTTTTCGGCACGTTGAGTAGTTGTGAAATTATTTCCAGCATCGATTGTGCGAATTAACTGAAATCCATGATTATCGAATCCATTTTTTTGTTCAAAATTTAAACTAACCTCATTCAATCCACTAGTTAAGTTTGTTTCTGAGCCATAAGTTAAAACTCCTATGTCACCTGCACGAATACCGTATGCCGTAAAATTTGCTGTAAA
>JAHFHD010000042.1 GCA_023247075.1 Candidatus Omnitrophota bacterium
GGTGTTTCATTCCCAGGTATAATAATTTCGCCGGTATAGGCCATCCGCACGATATTACCAAAAAGCACACCAATATGCCCGCTATCACCTGTTATTGCCCTCGCAAAAAAACTTAAAAAACGATCTACCCCTTGAGGATTGACAGCCCCGTTAACAACCAAGTCCTTACAAATGGGCACCGCCTCTTCGGTCATATACTGACTAAGTATTTTTTCAGCGGATGATAATGAGGATGAGGAGGGATCCATCACCTGTTGCCCGGCATACTGAGCCACGATTTCATAGAGAAAAAGCCTCTTCTCAAAAGTAAGATGACTCTTAATAAACTCCATCACGCTTGGGGTGTCCCTCAAAAAATACGCGTCTAAAACCGCGATAAATAATTTCTTTTGTGTTTCCTCATCAGCCGTTTGGTTTAATGCGGTAAAGACAGAATTTTGATTGGCGGCAAGCAATGCTTGGGCTTCTTCGTTGTCAGGATCCACAAGCAAAACATCATTGATCCGATCAAGCGCTTGCTGCCAATCACCGGCGGCGATAAACCCGCGGGCTTCCGTCATCCAAGTTGGGATTTTGGATCTCAATTTTGAAATGCGGGACTCCAACCATAGACTGAGTTCCTGAACAGATTCTATTCTCTTGAGTTGGCGAGGGGACTTCCGCAAAACGTCTAAAGCTTGGGCTAATCTCCCCTTTTGAATATGATTTTCGAGTTGATTAACTTGGTTCTGCTCCTGGCGGCGCGCATGCTCCCGAATATCTTGAAGAAGCGCGGGAACATTCCATTGCAAAACCGCTTCTTCCGTGAGTGTATTCAAATCAGTGAAAAAAGACGCGTACTTATTCCATTGTTCATCAATCGCCTTATTCGAAAGTTCCTCTTCGCTAAGACCAAGAAACGCGCGTATTCTCGCCCGATCTTGATCCTGGGGCGTGAAATTTTTTAATTGAGAAAGGAATCCATCTCTCCAAAAACGTTCACTGAGCGCTTCATCCTGACCAATAACCTCAGCGACATAATAGTTCCCGTAGGCCGCCATCAAGCTTAAGGCCATCCTCGCGAAGGCTTCATCGGAGGCTTCTGAATTCCTCATGTGGGACAGGATAGAGACGGCCATTGCTTGTTCCTGTGCGGCGAATTTTTGTACGGCATGGGCTGTATCAACCCCATATTGCCTGAGTGCGATTTCGCGAGGAGAAGTGCCGGGGAATTTTAATTTGATTTGTTGGATGGCCGCATCCAGCGCTTCTTGCGAAGCTAAGCGATCCCGCAACGCGGAATCATTTTGGATCTCTTCGATGGTGCGAAGAGGAATGGCGACTTTGCGGCCGTCAAGGGTGACTATTTCTGCGCCGAATATCGCTTCAAGGAAATACGAACGCGTGTGACGCTGATTCTGATCATTTGGAATTTCCGCATTGGGAAGAAGGACTTCTTCAAAAAGTTCGTGGGCAAGACCTCGGACGCTTGTCGCGTAAATATGAAATTCTTGATTAGCGTCATCCTGATGAACAAATGCTTCGAAGGTGCGGCCTGTGGAAGATTCAAACTCGGGCCTGGTTTCATCCAGATGATAGACAACCGTGTACTGTTTCTCTTCTCCTGTTACTTCATCAACTACTTTCTTCGTGAGTTCCGGAGGCCCGCGAAGAAGACTGAGAAGACCGTCTGCTTGATCAGCAGGCACAATCAATCCTCTGTCTCTGAGAATTTGCACCACTTCTGCTCGAGTTTCCTCTTTAACTCGAGTCGCAACATCATCACTTGCTGTTGGAGGAATATAATCCGCCGTATTTTGAGAATCTGCATACCGGTTTCTCATGCTGTCATGTTCCGCCCGAGTCATCGCATGTTCACTTGTGGGATGAATGCCAGTGGAAATTTCTCCACTTAAAAGAATCGTTTGCCCAGTAAGCCTGTAAATCAAAAGTTCAACATCGGATTCCAACGAAGCGGAAGCTGTATTAAGAAAGTTACCCATGTCATCGGCCTCTTTACCCTCATACCCCGCTTGGGCAACAATGGATGCAAAATTCAAATTCTGAAAATCACGAATGGTTTGCCGAACCTGATCAAAATCATAATTTCTAAGGGAGAGCAAAGACCTCCAATCGGTACTATATGAGCCATCAACATGTGACATGGTTAAAAAGAATGGGTATGAATCTATAAACTGCGGAAAGTTTTTAAATCCCCAAATAAAATCAAAGATCATTGGGATTCCTTGGACTTCACCCCTATTGCCCTGATGGTTGTCATATCTACGAATAAGAGTATCAAAAACAAGAATATCCATCAGGGCTTGTTTCGCATCATTGTCTGGCAATTCATCTGCTCTATAATCGAGTGTAAGGCGGCTCAAATAATATCTGCTGATTTCTTCGGGGGACCGATCTTTAAGGAAGCCGATGTCCTTCACTTCTTCAGGTTTCAACTGACGGACTTCGGCCACATTCACCAACCCTCTGCCGATCAGATAGGCCAGCCTTTCCTTTTTCGGAGCGTCATTTATTAGTCTAAGGTGCCTAAACGTTTGTTCCTTGACGATAAAAAGCCTTCTCTGCTCATCCTTAAAAATCGGCTTCGGCACCTGTTGATATTCCGGCCCCAACCTTGCTGTCAGGTCAGTCAATTCCTTACCTGTCACTTCGGTATACGTATGCTGAGACTCCATGAAAGGAATCTCTACTTTCTGTCGAATGCCCATTAACCAGCCATATCCTTGGCTATATATTGAAGGATTATGGTAGTTATACATATTCATCATAGCTCGACGCCACCAGACTCTCTGACTAATGTCATAATCTTGATCATTAGAAAAACGATAATTTCCAGACGCCTCAGACTCTAAATAAGAGCGCGGATCATTAAAACCATGAATCTGACCAACATCATCCGTATAACTATAACCTCCTACCTTAAGAGCGCTGCCAATGCGCGGCATAACACGGTCTGCAAAATCAGCAATACGATTGCCTGCTCTATGGGTGTAAAAATCAATACCGCCCGCTAAAACTTCTTCAAGCAAAGGCGGGTAATGCCCCGTATCGATCACATCGGTATCATCAATGAAAGTAATTGTATAATCACGCTCTTCATTGGTTCCTGGGTATATCCATTTAAAATGCAGTTGCGCGTATTCTTGGCCGGTTTGATTAACCGCGCGCACTCTTTCCATACGCACATCTTTAACCCCCATGGCCTTAAGTTCCTGGATAATTCTTAAGTGATATGTCTCATCCAACAAGTATTCAGCGCGACCACTACCGATTTCAGCCTTATCCGTCACATAAGCGTCTTTTTCATCATCTGATAAGGAAAGCCTTTCTCCTTTAGGTAATGCATCAATGGCTGTTTCCAATGCTTGCAAATCCAACTTTGTTTCATCAACTAAATAACCATTATTAGCATTAAATTGCATCAGGAAATGAGAAACATCCGCCCCGGAACCAAAATAAAGACCGGTGCCCGGCTTATTATCCGGATTCATAATCGCTTTATCCGTCATATCCGTTGCCATAAATACAGGATTTAAAATAGGATTTCTGAACAAGGCGAATTTTTCGTAATACTTTGCGACAAACATGGCATACTCAAACGTGGCTTCTGGGAAATGTAATAAATTTCGCGCCCCTACTCTTTCTGCAAAATCGAGAAACTCATCCTTAATCGTACTATCGGATGTTGAATGCTGGTTCACAAGGGTGCGGACGGCGCCCAGTGATCCGGGATGTTTAACGTAGACTTCGAGTTCAGCAAGGCCTGCTTTGATCTCTTCTTCAAATTCTTCTAAGAGCGTTCCTTCGGTGGCATTATGCGCGGACTCATGGGCCAAAGCCCCTTCAAGTAAAACATCCATGCCGGGCGGCGCATTGGCCTGGTTGGCGGTCACCAGCCATTCATTAATCCCAATCACATTTCCCTGACGGAAAGCCAAAGCATCTACATCATCTCGGAAAAACCGGACTGCAACACCCTCCGGCACCGGGAAGCCGAAGCTCGTGAAATTATCTCTTAATACTTGCAATGCTTGATCATCCTGAATCCAAAGATTGCCTTCTTGGATTTCTTTTGCCAACTCTCCTTGGGGAAGTTCTTGATTCAAGCCCAGCGCGCTGAATTTAACACCTTTCCGCGGAGAGACAGACTCCGAATAACCATCCGCCTCACGATAACGTCTGCCAGCCACACGATTTGCGGCGTCTCTTCTAAATATCTCAAGCCATTCTCTTCGATGTTCAACCCGATAGGTGTACGTGCCAACTTTATAGGTGGGATAAAAACCAGTCGGTTCTCTGCGTAGAATTTCCTGCCAATGGAGAGCCGCTTCTGGTGTAGTTCCTTCAAAATCACCCGCGGACACCGTGATGTCCCCTTGCGTGATTTTCAGGAAATTAAAGTCTAAATCATAATGTTCTTCGGTCCTGCTGTCATCTCCATATCGCTTGGTATATTGACCGTTTTGATAAAACTGCCAGGCGCCTCCTTTTCGGTGTTTTGTAATATCCAAGAGATCCTTCATCACATTTTGATTTAAATCGGAACGGACTAAAGTTATCTTCCGATTGCTCAAATTCACCGCCATTAAATCGCCCGGGCCTGTATCCCATTCAAATACCTCAGCCATCATTTTCATTGCCGATGGACTGATTGTATAACTCACATCCTCTTGATTGGATGGGTCAGAATTTTTAAACGCCGCACACGCAGAGCGCAAAGCGTCTTCCTCGGGATTTGCTTGACTCAACTCTTCTTTTACGAAGGCCATTTTGTATTGATCAATGAGATCAAAATAACTTTGTTTTTTCTGATCCATATCCGTTTTTTGTTCTCTCGTGATTCGTAACATCCTCTCTCCCAAACCCATCAAGGACGCCGTATTCATAAAAAATATCCAATCAGCATTTTCAATAAAACGTTCGAGAATAGGAGCCTTTCGCAAAGGAGAATCTTCCGGGATTTGCGCAAAGTATTCTCTCAATTGTCGTTTAGCCGTATCGGGATTAATGACTTGCCCTAAGTTTCCTGTTGGATAAGCAGGGACAGTTCCTACAGCCGCCAAGGGAAGAATGAATGCGCCAAGGTCAATCATATTGTTTTCTTCATCACTTAAAATCATGCTTCTTAAATAGTATTCCACTCCTTGCGGGTTGATGACCATTTTTCCATCCACCTCTTTAACCATAGCCGAAGCAAACTCAAGGTTCAATTCCTGGTAATATTGGCGCGCTAAATTAATCACAGAAGATGGAAGCGGTATCGCGGGCTGCACCACATTTTTATAAATGGTTTCCAATAAAGAAATTTTGACGCTCAGGGGCAGGCCGACCTTTCTTAAAATTGATAAAACCTTTTCCGGTTCCGCGGCTAATCGTCTTTCTAATTGCATTGAAAAAAGTAGAACCAAATTTTGTAAGCCCCCGATGAATTGCTCCAATTTTTGGATATCAAATTTCAAGACCCATTCCCACATAATGGCATTGACTTCTTCCAAGGTCATTGCCTTACGATCACGCAAGGATTGAATGAGATGCACAAAATCATCGTCTAATGACGGATCCGCTTGAAAATATTCAAAAACATCATGGCCGGCAATTTTGAAAATGTGCCGGGCGCCGTCAATTTCCACGAGCTTTTCTAAGGCTACTTGTTCTTCAGGACTGCGCTTGTCATATTCATGCAAAACAATCTTGAGCAGATCAGGGCATCTTTGCTGCAAAGGAGATTGTCCATCAGGATGCCGCGCTTCGAGATCCAGAATCTCAACACCGATGCGGTAAGCATCCGTGTACCTTTGTTCATTAAAAGTAGCTTGAACTTGGACGTAAAGTTGGACGGATAAACCCTCATCAATTTTAGCTAAAAGGGATTTGGCATTCTCAATAGCCGGATCATTAACTCCGTTGACTATATTGAGCAAAGTCACTATTTGTTGACTCACTTGACGCAAATCATCGCGGGTCTGATCATCCAACTTACGGTCTTTCCATTGCTCGCTCGTGGTGCGCAGTTCATCAATGACCCTTACTTGTAAAGTCGCGCGCAGTTTAATCGTCTCAGCATGCCCCAAGTTCACCTTCAAAATATCTTGAATACGCTCATGCGCCTCGGCGAGTTCTCCTGCGGCAACATGATCCTTTGCTTCTTGCAGCCATTGAGGGATATGTCTTTGCATTTCTTTACGCTTTCTCTCAAGCAATGTCCTCAATTCGCTTAAGGCTGAACCTTGTCCTCGGACATCACGGGGGAGTTTGAGTAAAATATTCATAGTAACGCTCAACTCACCTTGAATGGCAAGATCGCGGATTTTATTGATTTCTTCCCTATGTTTCCCCCCGGTTTCATTTAAGGCCTTTTCTACAAGAGAGCGAACATTCGAATCAAAATAGAATTTTTCAAGCTGGGAGATCCGTCCTGTGCTGGGTGGGAGAACGTTTTCAATGATGTCGTTGATATGACCAAAAGAAGATTGAGACTTATCCCACTCTTGTTGTATCTCTTCATTAGAAAGCGTTCTCCCCTCTCGAGTTAAAAATACGCGTATTTGTATTCGGTCTTGGTCCGTCAAAGTTAATCCGTCCATCAGTGAAAGCGCCTCGTAACTCCAAAACCGCTGGCTTAATGCCTCATCATCATTAATCACGTCAATCACGCGATCTTCCCCATAGGCAACGATCAACCTTAAAACTATTCTTGCAAAGGTTTCATCGGATATTTGAGATTGGGTAAGCAAAAGAGTGATCGAATCTAAAATCGTTTTTTCATGCGCTATTTGATCAACAATCATCACGGGAGTTAGCCAGTACATGGTTTTGATGAATGCCTGAATAGGATTATTACCATTGACAGGGCCCAAATCTTGACTCGGCAAAGTGAGATGAAGCGTGTTATTTCTTGATGGAATCGTATGCGTTACTTGAGACAAATCCCACCCCGTCTCACTACTCCATCCACGCCCAGGAACAATCTGCCCGATAATAGCGCCTTCATAAAGGTCCTGAGGAATGGGTTTGTCGTTTTCATAATCCTCCACATATTGATGCGTGAGAAAATAGGCTGAGTGTCTGGCAGTCAGTTGAATATCTTTCGCCAGTAAATTTCCACCTTCAAATACATCTCGGCCCGTGAAGCTCTTATAGGCTTCTTCGTTGAGCATCGTTAACATATCTTTTAGAAAGGTATGTTCTTCTTCAGTCTCATCTGTATAGTTGAGCTCGTTTCGTCTTTGCAAGTAAGTAGATAAAAGCAGATGCATAGACAATAAGGCATCTCCCAAGTAAGCGGCCTGAACGTATCTTTGGGCTTTTAGCTGATCTTGATCAACCATATTCAGGAATCTTGAGATACGGTTATCCGCTTGCGCGCTGATGGTAGGATCGTTCATTAAATCATCAATAAAATACATTTCAGCAAAGTCAGCAGGGCCGCTGAGTCTCGGGTTGGGAAATAAAGTCGCCTGAGTAATATCATTGATCCGTCCCGCGCCCGATCTGTCCTGTTGATCATTTCTGACATCCGCCATCCAATCATAGCGTTCATCGGTGTCTGTTTGATTGTGGAACAGCTCTATAAGTTCCGTATTGTAGATGCCATGTCCTGCCAGGGTGAATATGTCATGGATATTGACGCGGAACGCTTCCTGAAACTCTTCGTGGCTTAAGTCTGGATCATTAAGATAGGTGGCATAAGGATTTCTGCCTTGCTCATCCAGGTCTGTTTCATAGACCATGACCGTATAATAACCGTCGGAAGAAAGATGAAAGGATGTTTGTTTATCCTTTGTCATGAAGGTGGTCAGAACATCCCCTGGTAAGGCATCCTTATGGATTTTGGCTAATCTTACCCGTCCTCTGGGATATCGGGCTTGAAGTCCCCATGCGTCTTTATGGCTCTCGAGGAAGTTCATCCAATCATATTCATAGGCTAAAGTTGAAGGACTTTCTCCATCCTTTAAGAACTTGAGGGCGAGTGCTGTATTTTCAGAGGATGGATAAACAAGTGTTCTAGAGTATTGGCTGTGGGGATCCCCCTTTAAATTGATATGAAGGGAGTTAGGATCGAGTTCTGTTATCTGGCCTGGGTCAATATTTTCTTTTTTAGGTAAACCAGCAGGACTGGATATTGTTTTGATCGAGGGAACCTCAAAAATATCTTTCATAAACGCTGAATAATTGGATCGCACGTTTCCTCCATCTTGGAAAGCGATCGATTGGAGTATTAAAGGTCTTTTTCTTAATACATCCATGATTTTTTCCTTATAAGGAATATTTTGGGGATCGAAATCCCGAATAAAGTTCTCAATGTTATCTGGTGTTAAGGCTTTCTCCTGTGATAAAAAGTCAAGAAAGAGTTCAAAATGTTTTTTAAGGAATGATTGAGAGGTGTCCTGGCTCAGTGCGAAGAAGTGATACACGGCCGCAATGAGAATTCTGGTTTCATCATCAGGCTGATTTTGCAGATCGCTCAAATACATACGATCAATATCGAGTTGCGTTATGATCTCACCCAACCGGATGAGACCAGCATCAATCAAGGATTTGAGGATATTGGCTGAGCTTTGCCGCATAACTGGATTTGGATCCATAAGGTCTTGAAGGAGCGCCTCTAACGGTATTTGGTTTCGTACTCTCACTCTAGCATCATTGCTCAAAAGATTCGCGGCGCTCAAGAATTTGAGGATATCGGCTACTCTTTGTCGCTCACTCTGATCTAAACGACTAAAATTTTGGATGAGGAACTCTAACGGTATTTGGTTGCGCACTGCTTCTCTCACTTCATCGCTCAAAAGATTTGCGTCACTCAAGAATTTGAGGATTTCGGCCGTGAGGCTTTGCACAATAACCAAATGATCACTCAACCCTTGGATGAGCGCGTCGGGTGATATCTGCTCGCGCACCTTCGTTTTAGCTTCATCGCTCAAAAGATTCGCAGCGCTCAAAGATTTGAGGATATCGGCTGTATTTTTTTGTATGCTCGGAGATGGATGCACAAGATATTGAAGAAGTAACTCTAAGGGTATTTGGTTTCGTACTGCTTCTCTTGCTTCATCGCTCAAAAGCTTTGCGTCACTCAAGGACTGGAGGGAGGAAATGGCCACGTAGAATTGTATATAGAAACTTGGATGACTAAAATCTTGGAGAAGCGCGTCTACTGATATCTCGTCTCGCGCTCTCGCTTTAGCTTCATCACTCAAAAGATCTGCCTTACTCAAGAATTTGAAGGTATTGGCCGTGAGGCTTTGCACAACAACCGAATGATCATTAAGACTTTGGATGAGTACGTCTAGTGGTATCTGCTCTCGCACCTTCGCTTTAGCATCATCCCTCAAAAGCTTTGCGTCATTCAAGGATTTGAGGGTATCGGCCGCGTAGAATCGCACATTTGAATCTGGATGACTAAGATTTTTGACGAGCAACTCTAACGGTATTTGGTCTCGTACTGCTTCTCTCACTTCATCACTCAAAAGATTCGCATCGCTCAAAGATTTGAGGATATCGGCTGTATTTTGTTGTATACCCGGATATGGACGCACAAGATATTGAAGAAGTAACTCTAAGGGTATTTGGTTTCGTACTGCTTCTCTTGCTTCATCGCTCAAAAGATTTACATCACTCAAAGATTTGAGGTCATCCGCTGTTTCTTTTCGCACATCCTGATTGGAATTACTAAGGCCTTGGATAAGTGACCCTAACGGTATTTGCTGCTGTACCCTCTTTCTAGCTTCATCACTCAAAAATCCTATACTGACCGAAAGTACTTGAACTGACCTGCTTCGCACAGACCAATCTGAATCACTAAGACCATTTGCCGCCGCCTCAATTCCTTCTAACAACATTAATATCTGTGATAGCTCAACCTTTTTTTTAATTTTTAGCGCGAGTGTGAAGAGCGCTGTAGCTGTATCAACCCCATATTGCCTAAGCGCAATCTGATCGGGAGAATTGCCGGGAAACTTTTGGATGATCTGAGCGATGGCCGCATCCAGCGCTTCTTGCGAAGCTAAGCGATCCCGCAGCACGGAATCATTTTGTATCTCTTCAAGGGTACGGTTGGGAATGGCGACTTTGCGCCCATCAACCGTAATGACCTGACCGCCGAATATCGCTTCAAGGAAATACGAACGCGTGTGACGCTGATTCTGATCATTTGGAATTTCCGCATTGGGAAGAAGTACTTCTTCAAAAAGTTCGTGGGCAAGGCCTCTTAGCGTGGTCGCGTAAATATGAAACTCTTGGTGAGCATCATCCTGATGGACAAATGCTTCGAAGGTGCGGCTGCTTGAGGATTGAAAGGCAGGTTTTGTTTCATCGAGGTGATAAATAATGGGGTACTGTTTCTCTGCTCCTGTTACTTGATCAATTACTTTCTTCGTCAGCGCCGGCGGACCGCGAAGAAGACTGAGAAGACCGTCTGCTTGATCGGCAGGTACAATCAATCCTCTGTCTCTGAGAATTTGCACCACTTCTGCTCGAGTTTCCTCTTCCACTCGACTTGCAACATCAGCGCTTGATGTTGGAGGAATATAATCCGCCGTATTTTGAGGATTTGCGAACCGAGTAATCATGCTTGTGTGTTCCAGAACTGTCATTCCATGTCCCCCCGTGGGGTGAATGCCGGAAGAATCGGAATCTATTAAATGTTGTTGAACGGCAGCTTGAGCGCGCGCAAGCACTCGCTTGGTTTGATCATTTAGAATTTGCGGAGGCAGCGCAAGCAGCGCAGGAAGCGTCACTGTATTAGTGCGATTCCATAATTCATTTAGTTTAATTTGTGCTTCGATTTCAGCGCTATTGACATCACGTCCTTCAAGTTGCGCTGTACGTCGGGCACGTTCTAAAAAGCCCTCCTCAATCGCTTGAATTGCCTTTTCAGGCTGGTCCCAATAAACATACGCAGTGTGCTCATTGATGAGAACTGTTGCACGAGTGAGCAAACCATTCATTAAAACCATGGCAGGATCACGAGACACGCTTATTCCTTCGTTCCAGATCAAAACTGCATTTGACTCGCCGGACTTTGCATCAACCTTTCTCACAAAATCTCCAGAGTTAATATTGGTTTCAGTCATGTTTGCGTTTTCGACTGACGCATCGGATGCGGAGGGCGCGATAAATGAATAAGCGGTCATTGCTTTGACAATGTCGTACCACATGCGGTCAGACTCTTCCCGGCTTAAAGGCTGGGATTCCTGCGAGTTTTGATTCAACCAAACATGGAACAAAGATCCGGTCTCGGGATTAATATGGAGTTCGTCACTATTTTTAATCCACTCACTGGCTAATACAGCCACATTTCTGACGCCCATTTGGGTTGAAACGGGTACCAGTAAAGACTGTGGATCAGAAAAGGGCTCCATCATCCCCTCCGGATAGAATTGGAAGTTGCGTCGCATGACGTTGTACGTTTCCTGAACCCCGGAAGAAGCGATCGTAGTATCTCGCGCGACATTAAGAGCAAAATGAATTAGACGACCGTCTGTTAGATATGCTTCCACTTGAAGCACATTAGTGCGAAGCCCCCACTTGACATCCCATAGATTCAACTGAGCGATTTCAGAAACAGCAGAAATTTCAGCTCCTTGAGCCGCTTCGGAGTTTCTGATCACGCGATTCATATGATTCATCAAGGTTTGATACTGAGCATCCCCGCTGCGAAGGTAATTCATCGCCGCACGATGGATTTCACTGCTGCTGAGCATTCCTATGTGATCTATAATTGCCTTAAGACTCAAAACGAACACCTTTTCATTGTCTGTTGCATTTTGTATCTGGCTCCATATATCCTCAAAGCTGTACATGGCCAAAAACGTGAATACTTCTGCTTCAGAAACCTCGTGATTTAATCCAAACTTTGACTGCCATATCTTCTCAAATATGTGTTTAAGAGAATTCATCATGGCTTTCCTTGCCTCAGGAGACAAATCATTTAAATACTCATCAAGCACACCTTGACTGGGATACGGAATAAGTGAGCTGACTATGCCTCCTGTAAGCCCTTCGACGTAGATCCTGCTTTTATTAGGACCTCCCAAAATATGCACTGTGAACGGAGCGTTACCAATAATTTCAGCGGTGTGATCAGGGCGGGATTTAGAAGTAAGAACTTCCTGAACTCCTTTGACATTCACTCCCCACAAGCTCGAATCTAAAGCATTTGCGAAAAGATAATTGAGTACTAGGTCGGGAATAGTTCCTTCGAGGTTGACAAGTTTCCCTTCTGAGTCATATTTTGGGAGAATGGTGCGTGCTATGTCATCCTGAGGAAGCGTGCCAGGCAAAGACGAAGGATCTCTGTTGACAGGCAAAATAAAAATGATGCGGCCGGCTGAATTGCGGATGACTTTAAGAGGTCCTGAAGAGCTGATCTGAACTGCATGAACATTTTCAGGCTCGCGCGACTCGGCGAGGCGGCTAAATAAACTCACGGCGGCTGCGCGCATTTCAGCCGTCGCCGATGTAATCCTTCCTTCGACAACCGCCAAGGCATGTTCCAAATAATAACGCACCACAAATGTTCTGGCGGAAGCAAGCGCTTCGGGGGAATCAAGATTAGCCTGAGCTTTCGTCCAATCGATAAACTCATCGATAATGGTGGAATCGATTCCATAAGTTTCTACTAAAATAGCTTTGATTGCGCCGATCGTAGGGGGATTTCCTGAAGAATCTTGGGTAAGAATATTTTTAAGAGTTTTTGCGCTGGCAATCATTGCACGCGCTTCATCGGCCAGCCTTTCTTCAGGCGCCGTGAGGCGTGGATCGTGAGCGAGCTCATGATCTAGCGTCACACGAAGCAGCGCTTCAACTGCGCGCTTCTTTGCTTCAAGCAATACTGGCGGCCCGTGAGCCAAAACATCAATGAGGAGAGTATCATCCCAATAAAGAATGACTTCACCAATAGGACTAATTGTTAGCATCATCGGAGTTCCAAACCCGTGGGAAGGCCTTACGGAAACGCCTCTTGCTTTTGCTGCGTCAACTTTTGCTTTGATTTCAGGCGACAACTTTTCAAGCATTTGATTTCTTTGATCAATCACTGCTTGATCTTTTACTGCATTTTGTGAAGCAAGCGCGGCCATTTCAGAATCCGTCATCTGAATGTTTTTGCCAAAGATATTGGATTGACCGCTTGGCTGAAAGCGCTCCTGCCAGATCTGACTTGCGGCGTAAGCCGCGCCAACTGCTTGCGCATACTGCTGCATTGTGTCGTCACCGGCGAGGCGCAAGCTGATGTCCTCCATTCCATAAACCTCATGCAGCCGTTTTAACGCTGCGTCAATCATATCCTGCCCGCCGCTTCCGCGAGTCACGGCTCCCATCAAAACAACAACCCTCACGTCAAGTGAATCGTGAAATTGGGCCAAAGCATCGCCCAAATCAGATCCAAGCCGTTCATAGATTTTTTGGGCCTGCATTTGCTCTTCAGGCGTTCCCTCATTTCTCATCGTTCTGATTTTTGTCAAAACATCATCTCGATTATCTTCCAGAGCAGCAAGCCCTGCCTCAGCCGCTCTCGCCTGCAGTCCCCGCCGCGACACATACTGCTGGATCATTCCGGAAACTTTGAGCGTATCGTGAAGCGGCGCGCCGGGATCCAGGTCAAGCACCGAACGCCCCAATTCAGCAAGAAAAGGGACTTCGTTTCCATTGTGATCCACAAGCCCTCCGCCAAAACCAGTGCCGAGACTAAGACCTAATATATTTCCTTCTGTTACAGTTTCTGTCAGGTTCAGGGACTGCACAGACCACGACGCGCCCGCGGTTCCATCATTTAATACCGCCACAGGAACATGAAATTCCGTTTCGAGCAACTGCCCCAAAGGACGAATTCCTTTTCTGCCCTGATCTGTAAGACCACTCACGGATTGGGAGCTGGCAAAAATCTGCCCGTCTCTGACAGGCCCGTTCCAGGAAAGACCAATGGCATCAAATTCGCTCCACTGAGCAGCCACTCTGGCTTGAGCGACTGCGTTCTTCAATGCATCAAGAAATTGCTCCGGCTGATTAAAATTCTGCGGAGTCCAGGGAATGGTGTCTGTGTATCGAAGTACGCCGTCCTCAAGTACGGCAATCTTGATGTCTGTCCCGCCGACATCTAAAGAAATAATCCGTCCGACTCTGGGATTCAATATCCCCGTTTGACTCGCAGGCGCCGGCGGCGTTAAATCATCTTCTAAGGTGACCACACGGCGGATCCGAACACTTTGTTCACCGGCATAGTAATCGTCCTCTATAAATTGAATCACATTCTGATAGGGCGCGCTTTTCAGCCTTCCAGCCACTTCGTCAAATAATTCCTGCGGCGCCACGATCTGAATATCGTAGGCGCCCGTCTCAACTAAATGATTTGAAACAGTTGCTGTCAACATTCCAACAACGGCTTCGCGAACGCTTGAATCAAGACCAAGCTTTTGCCAATCCAGAATTCTTACGGAATAAGAAGGGCGCCCTTGGACTTTAATTTGAATCTTGGTTGCCTCATTTTCAGAAAGCGCCTGAGCGATTTCCTCGATTTTTCGCGTTCGCCTGGCCAAGGGCTGATATTTTGCCTGCGCATCTTCCTCGAGGGATTCACGCAATTGAATGAGATAACCCAGATCACCCACGCTCCACTCTGTTTTTGCTTTTTCAACATCAATCGTGGAACTCACATTTTGAAGAAGCATCCAGGCGCGCTCGCGAATTTCAGGCTCATTTGCGCCTTGGATAACTTTCAGGAGACTTGTCTTACCCTGTTCCGTAATCTTTTTTTGTACGAAAGAATAAGCGCTTCGAAGCGCCTCCGAACCCTGATCTCTTAAAAGCCATTTCCTGACGCCTTCGACATCTCCCGAATTGAGCGCATGGGTCAAATCCTCAAGAGCGAAAACGGGTTCAACCACTTGGGCCCTCAATAGTTCAGGGTCGTATCCCAAGATCGTGCCGGGACGACGGGGATCAGGGCTTGGGATGACGGCCGCTAGAGAAACAGAAGATGAGTGAATGCCGCGGCTTGCGTAAAATGTTTGATCCGCCTCCGTTAATTCTGAGGGGCCTCGAGAAAGCTTTTCAATATCGTTATTGTTTTCCCTATAGTCAAAAGCATTGGTTTCTTTAAGCATCCGTGAAAGAACTTGGGCCAGGTGGGAAATAAGGTTGATGCCGTTCGCTTCTGGATTTTGCCTCAGCACATACTCATATCGCCCATTTTCATCGACACCGTCCGGTGGCGCTCGGCCCTGAGGAAGTCCATATCTCGTTAAGCCGTGATCCTGAAGAAAGGTGTCAATAACCCTTCCTGTCACAGTAAGTTTCGCCTCGTTTACAAATCCAGGATGAGCTGCAAGGAAAATTTTAAAGGCGGATTCTTCTCCTCCTTTTGGGATATTTCCGATTCTATTTTGGAGGGTCACCGCGTCAATGGATCCGTGAGTGATCTTCGTTACAAAATCACCGTAGGAAACACTGGCCACACCCAAAACTCTTGCGAAGATGCGCTCTTTAAGCTCATCCAGCGCACTCATCGGCATGGGGGCTTCGTTCGTTTGAACGGGATTTTTAATCTCTTCCTTTTGAATGTCCGTGCGGTTCCTTATCGCTTCCAGAATTTCCTTATAAAGAAAAACGGGAAGGATGGATGTAATCGGGCTTCCCGGGGTAATTATAATGGGGCCTTCGACCCGGTTTAAAATTTCCACTGCAAGCGGATTGGCTCGGGGAGATACAGGCGCTCCGTTTTCATCTATCCCATTCACAAACCGCAGATCTGTAACAGGTGACGTATTTAGATTCGTACCAATCTGATCTTCAGTTGTCCGCACGGTTCCATCCTGATAAACAGCCTCGATATCAGCATATTCAAGACTCGCGGGTACGCCAATCGTAACGCCCCAAAGATTAAGCAAATCCATATACTCATGGATGGCGTCTCCAACTCTTTCGGAATTGAAATGCCACCCACTGCTGTCTTGAGTAAAGACCCCGTGTTTGATGTAAAGAGCAAGGCCCACAAGATTCTTAACGCTATGCGTGAGCTTGATGGCTCCGCCATTTGCGTGATTGAACTCGTCAAAAATTCCGGCAAGTTCCAATAAGTGGCTTGCAAATAAAGTAAAATCATCGGCGCGTGAATTCTTTACAGTTTTGAGAAGGCCTTTCACGCTGTCTTGAAATCGATTGGAAGCGGGAATATCGCTGGTCCCGGCCCGAAAATCCAAAACTTCCTTCTTGTCCTCTGTGGCCAGCGCATCCACAGGCGCGGTAAAATAATCCCCAATGATATTTGGAATTTTAAATCCAAGGATACTCGCAAGCTGCTCACGAATTAAAGCGCCCGAACTGCCGCCGCTGTCGGTGACATTCATAATGTAAGCAAAGGGGACCCCTCGATCCCTCATGGCCCTGAAAAATTCTTGGCCGCCTGTTCCGCCGCTGATGAGCACAGCCTTGACGCCTTCCGGCGTTAATTTGGCGCCACGGCGAGCCTCACTGTCATTGCCAAATGCTTTGGTCTTGTCCAAAAACACCTGTGAAAAACGAATATGATTGGCTTTTGCGTATGCGCTGGCTTCTTTCAAAAGAGCGCTGCGGGCCGCAAGATTATTTCCATAAATTTCGAGCATATCCCGAAATCTCTGCGAGGTGACGGCTGACACATAATCCAGCAATTCACGCGGGGTAAGAAGAGCGCCTTTTTGCTCATAGTCCTTGGCTTCTTTGTAAAGCTGCGCGAAAGTATTGTAATCGCGCACCATAGAAGACAACTCTCCCATCACCACAACCATGGGGTCGCCCAGCCCGCGAAATTCAAGATAATGGACGCTCACAAACTGCGCAGCCAAGGC
>JAHFHD010000127.1 GCA_023247075.1 Candidatus Omnitrophota bacterium
CAAAAGCATATGAATGATTTACTCAATCGAGATCATCGATTCCCTCAAGACATTAATACCTTAGGCAATACCCCTGAAGAACAGTCCATCACTGGTTCATTAACTGCCATTGATTTAAAAGACTATACGACAGACGGATATCGAGTGGACCCAAACCTTTCAAACTATCAACTCACAACCTGCCCGACTAAAATAGGCATCAGTGGAGACAAGTGTTTTACCGTCAATACCTTTTCGATTTCAAGTGCTGCGGCTGGACTAGCGGCGCCGTGGGATGGGTCAAGTGTGCCAATGAAATTGACTGGCGTCCCGTATCGCGATGTCTGTACAAAGTCGGCCCCTGGACCTATGGGTGCATGTTTGCAACAGTATAACTATGAATACGCGGTGAACGATGCGTTAATGAGCCAAAACCTTCCCTTGCAACAAAAGATTGATCTCCTGACTAACTATTTGATAATGAACGCGTGGACGTCGCTTGTCAACGCTACAACTTTTGAATCGGCTGGAGGAATGCGTTCACAAGTATTCGTTGTCTCCCAAAATTATGAAGAATCTTTTAACCAAATCATGCCTGCTGTTTATGACAATTTGAAGAATAAGGGAATTAATGTATATGTGGCCGAGCGCGAATCGGATCGTTATTTTTCTAAACTGCCCAGCACAACGTGTACCGCATCCTCATGTCCACAAACATTTTTAAACAGGTACACTACCATTCTCAATACCTTCCAAAATCCAAAAGCGCTTGAAATTAGTTTTGAACTTCAAGAAGGCAAAAGCTTTGCCCCTAATGCATGGACCGACGCGCTTTGGAACGTAGAATCGGGGATCATTATGAACCACACAAATGACCCCCTAAGCGGCTTTCGGAATTGCACAACTTCATCCTGCCCCTTATAAAAAAATTCTCGGAACCTCTCGGAACATTTTCAGTATAACCCCAAAGGGGCTACAAAACATTGAGGGCTGCTTTGCTGAAGTGCCAGGTTAATATTTTAGCGTTCATTATTTTTCAAAGTTTACATTACAAAACCCTCAAGACGAGTCCTTTCAAATGCTCTCCTTCAGGATGATAAATGCTGATGGGATGGCCGAATACGTGAGATATTATGAGGATTCTAAAGCAGTTCTGCTTCTTTGACGACTTCTGCTAATTCCTTCTGGCGTGCTGCAGGAACAAATTTAAGGCCTACTTCAAAAAGTCCTGTGTCTAATTTTAATTTTCGCCACACAACTTCGGCAAGCACTTTGTCTTTTGCAACAAAGATGAGCTTTTCTTTTGGAAATTCCCGGGTAAGCAATGCGGGGTCAAGCTGAAGCGCTACCACTTGACCAGGGTGAAGCGCTGCCATGCAAGTGATTTTCATTCCGCTGTGGCTCACATCCTTTGACTTTCCAATTTGTTTTCGCCGGGGCGGTTCGCCTGTGATTTCAAAAAATCGAAGGGGCGCAAGACAAGGTTCTCGGGGGTCGCGTCGTCTTTCTCTAAAATCCTGCTCACGCTTTTTGTGGGTATTGCTTTTTGGTTGCGACATCATGACATTTTATCGGCGGGACATTTAAAAACTGTAAATGGCACAGATTTCTAACATGCTTAAAAATCTGTGTCATCCTTCATTCTAAATTTCAAGAACCTTCGGAAAGCGGTTTAAATTCCGGCAGCCTGACTTGGTGACGACCACGATGTCTTCAAGCCGCACGCCGCCTGCATCCAAATAATAAAGCCCGGGCTCTACCGTTACCACATGGCCCTTTTTTAAGCGGTCGTGAACGCTTGAAATTCTCGGCGCCTCATGAATATCAAGACCGACGCCATGGCCTGTCCCATGAAAGAATCCCTGCATGCGTCCATCAATCATGCCAGATTTAAATCCAAGCGATTCAAAATACTTTAAGATGGCATCGTGAATGGTTTTCCCATCCGCGCCGTCACGAATCGAGCGGAACGCAATGCGCTGACCTTCGAGCACTGCTTGATACATACACTTTAATTTTTCATTTGCTTTTCCTCTGACAACCGTTCGCGTCATGTCGGCAAAGTAGCGCGACGCGTCAGAACGGGGGAAGACATCCATAATGATGGATTCGTGTGCGAGGAGGGGTCCAGAGCCCCTGTCATGCGGGTCAACACATTGGCGGCCACAGGAAACAATCGTGTGTGCTGCAATGCAGCCAGATTCCATGAGGCTCACATTGATTTCTTGTTTGATTGTCTCAGAGGTTAACCGCTTCTTTTGGTAATAAAGATATTTTCCGTTGATTTTTGAGTGTTTCAAAATATCAACTGCACGAGCAACTGCACGTTCAGTGTGGTGAATCGATTCTTCAATCGACTTGATTTCAGAAGAGGTTTTAATCGTTCGTTGTTCATAAAACGGTTCTGATTTCGAGCGGATGAAATACCCTTTCTTTCGAAGCGCATCGGCATGGGCGACGGGGAAGTCATAAGGCACAAGGAGTTTTTTCACCCCGCGCTTTTCCATGACCCAGCAGATTAAGTCAATCCCCCCTTTGGGTGAAAGCCCCTGTTTTTTCATTTGAGCGACGATTTGCTGGGTTGGAATCACTTCGTCCACATCCGCTTCTTTGCGCGCACGGTCGAGCTCAAGCTCATTCATCAAAAGAATTTTGCGGCCTTTGACTTCAAGAAAGATGAATGGGTCTGGCGCAAGGAAACGCGTGGCGTAATAAAGATTTGCGTCACGCTCGCTTGCCTGAATCATGAGAATCGCTTCGTTTTTTTCAAGCATTTCATTTCTCCCTAAAGAGTAAAGATGGTATCATACCTCCCCCTGTGGAACAAAATACAATGTCTGAGACAAGTTGGATTCCCATGACGGTGATTGAGGTGCATCAAGAGACGGAGTTTCTCTTAAGCATCCAAGCACAGCCCCGCTTGGAAGGAACTCAATTTGAATTCCGAGCGGGTCAATATGTGAAAGTCCAGCGGCCCGCCGGACGTGAATCCTACTTTGCAATTGCAAGCGAACCCGAAGAAAGAAATTACATCGAGTTTCTCGTTAAAGATGTTCACGAGAATTCATCAAATGACCTGTGCCAGGTAAGACCAGACGATGAAGTACGCGTTAGTCTGCCAATGGGAAAAGGGTACCCTCGCGAACGTCTTCTTGGAAACGATGTTCTCTTAATTGGGATGGGGACCGGTCTCTCGCCTCTTCGTTCGGTTCTTAAATCGATTCTTCGGGATGAGCAGAGTTTCGGTAAAGTTACTTTGGTTTACGGAGTGAGACGGCCCGAAGACATTCCGTTTGTCGATGATTTTAATTTGTGGTCCAAAAAAATCCGTCTTGAAACTTGCGTGAGCCAGCGCGGGAAAGCTTATTGGCGCGGTTTTGAGGGACGCGTCACGCAGTTTCTTCCAAAGATTTCTTTTTCTCCAGACAAAACAGTTGCTTGCGTTTGCGGGAACAAGGAAATGCAGGAAGAGGTGAAGAAAATTCTCATTGGGCGCGGACTCAATCAGGAACGTATTTTATTTAATTTTTAACTGAACCTTTGCAAAACAAAGAACTCCCCCTAACCCCCTCTTTGGTAAAGAGGGGGAGAAATGATTTAAGGGAAACAAGAAGGTAAAACAACCCCCTCTTTTTTTAAAGAGGAGGCAGGGGGGAGTTGAAGAATAGAACAAGTTATTTTGCAAAGATTAATTTTTAACAGGAGCAGGGCAGATGGCAGAATGGATTAAAGCACTAGCGGCATCAGAAATCCCGAAAGGCGGCGCCAAAAAAATCGAAGTGGGTACAAAAGAAATTGCGCTCTTCAATGTCGACGGAACTTTCTTTGCAATGGATGAAATGTGTCCGCATCGCGGCGGACCTCTTTCGGAAGGACAGGTTGAAGGCGGCGTGGTTTCTTGTCCCTGGCATGGCTGGGAATTTGAAGTCAAAACCGGTATTTCTCCAGTGAATCCAGCAGCCTGTGTGCACACTTACCCAGTTCGTGTGGATGGAAGCGATGTTTTTATTTCTGTGTAACTAACCGCTTGGATTGATTGCGCAACCAAAATTGTGTTCTTTGCCTCCATAATACCCCTGTCATCCCCGCACACTTTCGGAGAAGAACGTCAAGTTCTTCCCGAAAAGTGCTCGCGCATAAAGCACGCAGTGTGCTTTAAGCGGGGATCCATGATCTGTGGATTCCCGCTTTCGCGGGAATGACAAAGCACACAATTTTAATGACACAACCACTTGGATTTCGTTCAGACTTTGCCGTTGACGCCTGTTTTGAAACTGATTATGATGCGCCCATTCTTTCCTAAGTAAGGAACCAACATTTAGTGAATACCGCAAATATAAAATCTAATTCTGGTCGAGACATTACAATGTCAAAGCTTGAAATTGCCTCGCTCTGCAAGCAAGCAAATGAAATCCGTAAAGACATCATCCGGATGCTCGTTGAGGCGGGTTCAGGACATCCCGGCGGCTCACTTTCCTGCACTGATATTTTGACCGCGCTTTATTTCAAGATTATGCGGCACAATCCCAAAGAACCAAAATGGGCTGACCGCGACCGGCTTGTCTTAAGCAAAGGACATGGAGCTCCAGCTCTTTACGCGGCACTTGCCCACGCAGGTTATTTTCCAAAGGAACAACTTTTAACCTTGCGAAAACTGGACAGCGCGCTTCAGGGCCATCCGGACATGAGACGCCTCCCGGGACTAGAAGCATCGACTGGTTCTTTGGGTCAAGGGCTTTCAATTGGTGCTGGGATGGCGCTTGCTGGAAAACTGGACCAGAAGGACTACCGAACTTATGTGATTTTAAGCGACGGTGAATTGAATGAGGGCCAAATTTGGGAAGCCGCCAGTTTTTCAGCGCATCACCAATTGAACCGCTTGATTGCAATCATTGATTACAATAAATTCCAGCTCGATGGCGCCGTGCGCGAGGTGTTAAATATGGAGCCAATGATGGACAAGTGGAAATCTTTTGGCTGGCGAACATTTGAAATTAATGGTCACGAAATGAAGGAGTTGCTTGACACGCTTGAGCGTGCCAAAGAAGTAAAGCATCAGCCAGTCTCCATTATTGCGCACACGATCAAAGGCAAAGGCGTGTCTTTTATGGAAGGCAACAACGACTTCCATGGTGTTGCACCTACAAAAGAAGAAGGGGAGAAAGCTCTTCGAGAATTGGAAGGTAAGTCTTAATGTCATTGCGAGGCAGTAATCTAAGTAATGACGACAGGTTTTTATGAAACTAGAACGCAAACTCGGAAAAGCCACTCGCGATGCTTATGGCGCGGCACTTGTTGAATTGGGCGCCACTCATCCCAGCATTATTGTTTTAGATGGTGACCTTGCAAAGTCCACAAAAACTGATGCATTCCGAAAAACTTTTCCAGACCGATTCTTTAACGTCGGAATTGCAGAAGCCAATTTGGTCGGCCTTGCTGCTGGTCTCGCTTCGTGCGGAAAAATCCCGTTCATTTCAAGCTTCGCCTGTTTTTTGATGTGCAAAGGGTATGACCAACTTCGAATGGCTGTTGCGTTTCCAGAGCTGAATGTGAAGGTCGTGACATCGCACGGCGGAATCAGTGTAGGCGAGGATGGCGCAAGTCAGCAATCCATAGAAGATTTTGCACTTGCCTCCACACTTCCTAACTTTTCAGTTATTGTTCCGGCCGATGAAGTGTCCACAAAAGTACTTGTTAAAAAGATGGCAGCGGTTCGCGGCCCTGCATTCATGCGAACCGGACGGTCCAAAGCACCCATCCTTTACAAAGAGGGAGCGGATTTTGAAATTGGCAAAGGTGTAAAGCTCAGACAGGGAAATGACCTAACGATTTGCGCAAATGGACTTCTTCTATTTGAAGCGCTTGCTGCTGCAGAAACGCTTGCTGAGTCTGGCGTTCAAGCTTCCGTAGTTGATCTTCATACGATGAAACCAATTGACCAAGAACTGATTCACAAACAAGCCGCTCTCACTGGCGCTTTTGTTGTGTGTGAAGAACATCAAATTTTTGGTGGCTTGGGAAGTGTCGTGAGCCGCGTTTTGACCGAAGGTTACCCAGTTCCCACAGAATTTATTGCAATTAGAGATACCTATGCTGAATCCGGTCAACCGGATGAATTAATGGAACGTTACGGATTAACCGCAAAGCATATTGTTCAAGCGGCCGAACGCGTTCTTTCCCGCAAGAAAAAGTAATACATCGTTATAATCAAATCGGAGGTGCTTATGAAAAAAATACTCACTTTTGGATTAGCTGCATTTATTGTTTTAGTATTCATTTCAACCGTTCGAGCGGATGGGCCGATTAGTACCGAGAAAAAAACTGAATGGACAGATGACAAAGGGGCGCATGTTCCCGGCACCAACTATTATTACAATGTGGCGCAAGACCGAAACCTTGAAAAAACCGGGGCGCGTCACGAGCCAGAGCCCCTTGACAAATACATGAAGCGCCATTTCGATACCATTAACAGCACACTGGACCAAATTGAAAAGC
>JAHFHD010000128.1 GCA_023247075.1 Candidatus Omnitrophota bacterium
GCAAAACTCCCGTATGCTTTCCATTCGCAATTGGGTTATTTGACTGCTTGCCCTACTAATCTTGGAACAGGGCTCAGGTCTTCCTGCATGCTTCATCTTGCGGGGCTTGTGATGACCAAGCAGGTGAACAAAGTTTTGCAGGCGCTTTCAAAACTTAATTTAACTGCCCGCGGCTTTTTTGGCGAGGGAACGCAGGCAGCCGGAAATTTCTTTCAGTTCTCAAATCAGATGACACTCGGGCAAAATGAAGAGGACATCATTAATGAGCTGGACAGGGTCATTCATCAAATGATTGAGCATGAGCGTGAAGCGCGTAATTATCTTCTTGAAAAGCGGCGTGCGAAGCTTGAAGACCAAATCTGGCGCGCAGTTGGCGCGCTTAAATCTGCACGGCTGATGTCGAGTACGGAAGCAATGGGGCTTCTTTCGCTTGCGCGGCTTGGGCTTGATCTTGGGTTCGTCAAAAATTTAACTTTACCAAATCTGAATGCTTTGTTTTTATTTATGCAGCCCGCTCATCTTCAGAAATTAACCGAAACCACACTAGAAGCATCGGAGCGGGATGAGCGGCGCGCAGAACTTTTGCGCACGCGTTTAAAAGATGTAGAATTAGTTTAAATTGAAAATTTAGTTTTATAAATGGGTGTCATTCTGAAGGCGAAGCCTGAAGAATCTAGCATTCGCCAGATCCTTCGCGGAGTTTACCCTGAGCGCTAGATCCTTCACTCGCGCTTTTGCGCACTCGCAAGACGTGTCGTTCAGGATGACAAGCGAAGGGCTCAGGATGACAAAAAAAGTTACTGACGATTTACTTGAAAGGAGCAATAAATGTTTGATCGATTTACGGAAAGAGCACGCAAAGTCATCATATTGGCTAAAGAGGAAGCAAAACGGTTTAATCATGACTACATTGGAACAGAACATATTTTGCTTGGATTAATTAAAGAGGGTGAGAGCGTTGCAGCCGCCGTACTTCAAAACCTGGGTCTTTCTCTTGATACCATTCGGCTTGAAGTAGAAAAGCTGGTTCAGTTTGGCCCAAGCACAATTGTCTCTGGGGATATTCCGTTTACACCCAAAGCAAAAAAAGTGATTGAGCTTGCAATGGATGAAGCGCGCAGACTGGGACACAACTACATCGGCACCGAACATCTTCTCTTGGGGTTGATTAAAGAAGGTGAAGGGGTTGCGAGTCACGTGCTCATGAATGTTGGGCTTGATTTAAATAAGGTGCGTTCAGAAGTCATCAAACTGCTTGGTTCCTCGTCACCTTCACAAGGAGCTGGTGGAGCGGGCGGAGGATTGCAAGCTGGCGCTGGGTCAGCCAAAGGAAATAAAACTAAAACACCAGCGCTTGATGCATTTGGCCGCGATTTGTCGGCAATGGCGAAGGCTGGAAAGCTTGACACGGTTGTGAATCGGGCGGATGAAATTGAGCGTGTCATCCAAATTTTAGCGCGAAGAACTAAAAATAATCCTGTATTACTCGGAGAAGCTGGTGTTGGGAAAACGGCAATTGTGGAAGGTCTTGCTCAAAAAGTGATTGCTGGTGATGTTCCCGAGGTGCTGGTTGAGAAACGAATTGTAGTGCTTGATTTGGCGCTTATGGTTGCCGGGACAAAATACCGTGGTCAATTTGAAGAGCGCATCAAGGGAGTGATGGATGAAATTCGCCGAGCTGAGAATGTCATCATTTTCATTGATGAACTTCATACGCTTGTAGGAGCAGGTGGCGCAGAAGGAGCGATTGACGCTTCGAACATTTTAAAACCGGCACTGTCGCGTGGGGAAATCCAGTGCATTGGCGCAACCACGCTTGACGAATACCGCAAGTACATTGAAAAAGATGCGGCGCTCGCCCGCCGTTTTCAAACTATTAATGTAGACCCGCCTACGGTAGATGAAACGATTGAAATTTTGAAAGGTCTTCGTGACCGCTATGAGGCGCATCACCGAGTTAAATTTACGGATGCGTCGCTAGAAGCTGCGGCAAAACTTTCCGACCGTTACATTATGGGACGTTTTTTGCCGGACAAGGCAATTGATTTAATTGATGAGGCAGGTTCACGTGCACGTCTTTCGGTGACGCGCCTGCCAAAAGATTTGAAGACTTTGGAAGCGCAGGTTGAGCAATTTAAAATTGAAAAAGAAGCTGCAATCAAAGCCCAAGATTTTGAGAAGGCTGCCAAGCTGCGCGATGAGGAGCGGAAAGCCAAGGAAGAGCTGAATAAAGTGAAGCGCACTTGGAAAGAATCCAAGTCTGAAATAGAAGTGGAAGTCGGGGAAGAAGAAATTGCGTATGTAGTTGCCAAAATGACCGGTGTGCCGCTCCAACGTCTTGAAGAGAAAGAAACCGTCCGTCTTCTTCGTATGGAGGATGAACTCCACAGGCGGGTCATTGGTCAGGAAGAAGCCATCAAGGCGATTGCGCATGCTGTGCGCCGTTCAAGGTCTGGTCTGAGGAATCCCAAGAGGCCCATTGGAAATTTTATTTTTATGGGGCCAACGGGCGTTGGAAAAACATTGCTTGCGCGTGCGCTCGCTGAGTTTATGTTTGGCGACTCAGAAGCAATGATTCAAATTGACATGTCTGAGTATTCTGAAAAATTCAACGTGTCACGTCTCGTTGGAGCGCCTCCTGGTTATGTTGGGTATGAAGAGGGCGGACAGTTAACTGAAAAAGTGAGACGGAGACCCTATTCAGTGGTGCTTCTTGATGAAATTGAGAAGGCACATCCTGAGGTTTTCAATATTCTGCTTCAGGTGATGGAAGAAGGTCGTCTCACCGATTCATTTGGCCGCCGCGTTGATTTTCGGAACACCGTTCTCATCATGACGTCCAATGTCGGCGTCGACTTGTGGAAACGTCAGGGGGAATTGGGATTTAAACCAAAAACCGACCAGGAAACCTACGGGAGAATGAAGGAACGGTTTCTTGAAGAGTCGAAGAAAGTATTTCGTCCCGAATTTCTAAATCGGGTGGACGACATGGTGGTTTTTCACCAGCTTTCAAAAGAAGATTTAGAAAAGATTGTTTATTTTGAGATGAATGAAGTCATCTTAAGGTTACGGGAGAAGAAAATGGAACTAGTGCTTTCCCCCGAAGTGATTACGTTCCTCATTGACAAAGGGTATGACCCGACCTTTGGCGCGCGTCCACTGAGAAGGACGATTCAGCGTTACGTTGAGAATGTTTTGGCCGAAGAAATATTGGGAGGAAAATTTAAGGAAGGAGACAAAATTAAAGCGCTTTTAATGGCAGACATGATTGTGTTTGAGAAGTCTTCTTAACTTGATGAATCTATGAGCATACAAACACTTCTTCTTGCGCTACCGGTGTATGCGAGCTGCGCGGCGATGTCGCTTGGCCCCGTCTATTTAAAAGACGTTTCATCTGTGCTTCCTGACGTGAAGGGGCAGACGGAAAAATGGATGGGGAAGTTTTTAAATGCGCCGGTTCATGTAGAAAAAATGGAAGTGAATGTGCTGCACCATTTTTCGCTTACGGGTATTGAAATTGAACCAAAGAATAGTCAACTTCCAATTTTAATTGATGTCCGTCAAATACGTGTGAAGTATGACGTACTTGGGCTGATTCAACGTCGTTTTCAGGTTCCCTCGCAAATTTTTTTAGAACGTCCCGAACTCTCGTTTGATTCTTTTAAGACAAAAGAAAAGTTTTTGGACACCCGCCTTCTCGACTCTAGTCGCGGGCTCAGTACTCGTTTGCTTATTGAAGATGGCAGAGTCGAGCTTCCGTGGTTTGGTGTGCAAAAGAAATTGTTACTCACCAACATTTGGGGGAAAGCGGTGCCTTTCCATGGATTTGTTTTTCAATTGAAATTCAGGGGAATGTTTGAAGGTTCAGCTTCCGGTTTTGTTTCTTCAGAGGGTGAGCTTGACATTGCGCGAAAAAAAATCAAGCTTGCGATTACATTCCATCATGTGTCATTTACCTCAGACGCAGGTGTTCCCGTCCAAGACCTAAATGGAACTGTAGTTTGGGACAATGAGTCAATTCAAATCAAAGAGCTTAAGTTTAAAGTTCGTGGCGTTCCTGTACGTTTGAGCGGCAGTATTAGTTCCGTAAATGCACCAGATTTAGTCATGATTCTTGATTGGGAAGTACAAAATTCTGCTTTGCCAGTTCGCGGGACACTTAATACTGATTTTAAGCGCGGATTGTTTCGGGGGTCTATTGGTTTGACTGGTCGCGAAGCGACTGCATTTTCAGGCGTGATTCATGGCAGTCCCAAGCAGTTTGAAATTACGCATCTAAAACTAGGAAATCTTTACCATGGCACTGCATCTGTTAATTTTCCACGGGGAGATTTTCAAATGAAAATTCGAAATAGAAATCAAAAAAATCAAAGAGGAAAATTTACACTCTCACTCTCCGGTTTTTCAGGCCGAATGGAAATTGAACTTCACCATTTTAAGGTTTTTGGTTTTCAAGTCGTGACATACGGCGTTTTGGATTTTGAGCCGGACGAAAAAAGTTGGGAGAAGGGAGATTTTGCTTTCCTTGTCCATGTGGGTACGGATTACTTAATTTTTGAGGGACAGTTACTTAAGGATTTTTATGGGTCAGCGCTCGTGAATGCCACTTCTCTTGAATCGATTGTGGCCCGATGGGGAAGCCTTTCGGAACTTCGCGGCAAGATTTCTTTTGCTGAGAATAATCCCGCGCTCGATTTAAAATGGAATGTAGGACCTTTTCCTTTGGGTCAGTTAAAACAATTTGGCGTGTACCGGATGCCCCGTACTTGCTTGGGAACATTCGAATCAATTGTGAATCTTCATGGTGACATTCATAATCCCACGTGGGACGGGAAAATCACAATTGAACAGGGAGTAATTGACCGTCTCAAATTTGATCGAGCACTCATACAGTTTTCAGGTCACGCTCCTTATTTTCCTTTGTTTGATTCGAAAGTGTGGAAAGGCAGACACGCCCTTAATTTGGAAGGTGGCTTTGATTTCAAGTTGAAAAATTTTTTGAAAGCAGTAAAGGTTGTCAATTCTGAGCACGTGGTCATCTGGAAGGGACTTGAGTTGAGCAGGGATTTTGATGATTTTTCGCCGGCTGGAGAAAGTTTGGCTTCCGCAAGCGTCTCCTCAATGGGTCAAGTTGCGGCGTTCGAAGGACTTCAAGTGGTGAATCAAAAGGTTGGGAAAGTTGAAATGGAATATCATTTGAATGAACGTGCGAGTCTTCACGCGGCGGTTGAGAAAGACCAGTCAAATCAGGAATATGTAGCAGCAGGCCCCAAAGTAAAGTTTTAATTACCTATGCCTAAAATATCATTCGGGTCATTAAGAAAAGTTGCGGATGTCCAAAACTGGCTTAGCCAATTAGGCAGGGCTTGGCTTAGCTTTCTGGCAAATTCGGGTGAAATCTCAATTTTGTTTTGGCAAACTTTTTCAGTCATGTGTTCGACCAAACTCAGGTGGAAAGCGACGGTTGAACAGGCATACAAAATTGGAGTCGCGTCACTTCCCCTCGTGATGCTCACCTCACTTTTTACGGGAATTGTTTTGGCGCTTCAGTCTGCTTACCAATTGAGAGTTTTCTCAGGTGAGCAGTTTACGTCAGACTTAGTTGCCTTGTCGATTACAAGAGAATTAGGGCCTGTGCTAACCGCAATGATGGTAGCGGGCCGGGTGGGTGCATCTATGGCGGCTGAGATTGGAACCATGCAGGTGACGGAGCAAATTGATGCGCTCAGGTCGCTTGCCGTCAATCCGATTCGGTATTTGGTGGTTCCTCGTTTTGTTGCGAGCATCACAATGCTTGTGATTCTTACCATTTATTCTGATTTAGTCGGAATATTTGGGGGATATATGGTAGGTGTTTTTAAGTTGGGGATTAGTTCACAACAGTATTTTTACCGGACTGTCGCAGCACTTTTGTTAAAGGACATTTACATGGGTCTGGTGAAAGCGTTTGTTTTTGGAATTGTGATTTCAATCGTCAGTTGTTACTACGGGTTTAGGGCTCAGGGGGGAGCAGAGGGAGTTGGTCAAGCAACGATGATGGCTGTTGTAATTTCATTTATTTCGATTATTGCTTTTGACACGTTTTTTACCGCACTCTTTTATTTTGTGTTTTGATTTATTCTTATACTCAAGGGAGCCATCAATTATGGTTTCACTAAACCAAAAACAGCACAATTACTGTCTCGCCTTGAGTATTATCGATTAATAAAAAATCGTATTCTATGAGCGCTATAAGTATATGATTGAAATCATTGACCTCTACAAAACATTCAATATGCACCAGGTGCTCCGGGGTGTTCAATTGACCATCCGCAAAGGAGAGACAATGGTGATTATTGGCCGCTCTGGTTGCGGGAAAAGTGTTCTCTTAAAACAAATCATGGGGATTATGAGAGCGGATTCAGGGAAAATTTTAATTGATGGCAGAAACGTTTTCGACATCGGG
>JAHFHD010000043.1 GCA_023247075.1 Candidatus Omnitrophota bacterium
CGAATCTAGATCCTTCACGGAGTTTACCCTGAGCGCCAGATCCTTCACTTCGTTCAGGATGACAAGCGAAGGGTTCAGGATGACAAGCCTGTTATGAACTTCAATGGGCTAAACAGTTACGGTCTAGCAACCATCATTAAGAAGGTTTTAAAAACACATGGAACGGCTGGAATACGAATTAAGCAAAGAGATTCAATTTGACCACTGGCATTTTTTTGGTCGTAAGAAAATCATTCAAACCATTGTGGATTACTTCATTAAACCTACTCACAGCTTGTCCATCGCAGATGTGGGCTGTGGTTACGGATGCAATATCCCCGTTTTGTCAAAATATGGGTTTGTCACGGCACTGGAACCCTACGAGGATGCAAGGAAATATGTACAAGAAAAATGGGGACCTCAGGTAGAAGTGGTTCAATGGGAATCACCTTCCCCACACAAAAAACGTTTCGATCTAATCGTGTTGAGCGATGTGCTAGAACACATCGCCGATGACAAAGTAGCTGCTGATTGGATCTATGACCACTTAAATTTGAATGGGCATTGCATTATTACCGTTCCCGCCCATCAATTTTTGTGGACTCAAATGGATGATGCGGTGCACCACTACAGACGCTATGATGAAACATCATTGAGAGCGCTGTTTGAGAACAAATTCAGGATTTCGTATTTTACTTATTACAATTTTTTCCTCTTTCCCGTTAAGCTTGCTTTTGTTTTGTTTGACAGAATCATTCAGACGTTGTTTCCGCGCTCCGCGAAGAGATCTTTTAACGAGGTGCTCCCATGCGGCATTAACCGTTTTTTCAAATTTGCGCTTCTTATTGAAACTGTATGCATGCGGTTTCGCATTCGTTTTCCGTATGGGGCAAGCATCGTGATGGTTGCCGGAAAAGAGGTTTCTTGAAACACCGAATAAAACCAATAAACCGCTAAAATTGCAACTTGAGTTCTGTGAAATTTTTAAATCAATTCCCCTCTCCCTCGCGAAGCAGGGGGAGAGGGCAGGGTGAGGGGGATGTGGAGTGCTTGTATTTATTCACCCTCACCCTACCCTCTCCCCCTAAAAAAAGGGGGCGAGGGAAAAAGTGCAAAACTCAAATTGCAACAAACATCCACTGGCTCTCGGATTTCATATTCATTCGAGACTATGGTAGGCTTTATGTGCTGGTTTATGCGCAAAGGGAGCGAACGTTGTGGAATATAAACTTTCGAAAGATCAAATTGCGTTTTATCAGGCAAACGGCTATTTGGTCATTCAAGAACTCATTTCTGGTGAGGAATCAAAAATGCTTCTCAAAAGCATCAGGCGACATGCCAACGAGGATTTTGCTGCCATCATGAATCCAGACAGAGAAGACGAGCTCGCAAGGCAGGCGCCTTTTAGTTCAAGAGAAAGTGTTTTGGAAACCGCCGCACTTCTTAGGGCTTACATGAAAGACGCAAGAATCGTGTCGATTCTTGAAACACTTCAAAGCAGGGAGATTGTTGGCTTGATGAGTCAAATGCTCTTTAAAGAAGCAGGAAGTAAATATGCAAACCAGGCTTGGAATCCGCATCAAGATAACACCTACCCCAGAAACAAAAACAAACAGTACATTACCACCAACTTGTTTTTTTCTCGTGCCGACAAAAAAAATGGCAGCCTTTATACTTACCCCAGATCTCAAAATGAAAATCTCCTGCCGGCGAAGGACATGATCAGTTACCGGGAAGCTTATGGCGCTAATCCGGGAAACACGGTAAGCGTTCCCAAGAAATATAAAAAGGTTGATCTTACGTTTAAGGACGGAAGCCTTCTCATTTTACACGGGAATGTGATTCACGGCTCTTACCCGAACCAATCGAAAACAAGATCGCGGCCGCTTTATTCTTGCTCGTACATGACGAAAGGCGAGAAGTTTATTCCTGGCGCAAACGCGAAACGGATGGTGATTGCGCTTCACAAATCAAAGAAGAGAAGAGGCCACATTGAAGTTTGCTCTCCTAATGCCTGCGCTTAATGAGATTGAAGGACTAAAAGCCGTCGCTCCCAGAATTAAGCGGGAATGGGTGGATGAAATCATTCTGGTAGACGGGCGGTCTACAGACGGGACTGCAGAGTACGCTAAATCGCTCGGATATCACGTGATTGTCGAGCGCGAGAACAAAAAGGGCGAGGGTCTTGCCGATGCTTATCACGAAGCAATGAAACATCTCACAAGTGACGTAGTCATTACATTCAGCCCGGATGGAAACTCCATACCTGAGAACATCCCGCGCCTTATTGACAAAATGAAAAAGGGCTACGACATGGTTATTGTTTCAAGATATTTAGATGGGGCAAAAAGCGAGGATGATGATCTCATTACGGGGTTTGGTAATTGGATGTTTACAAGAATGGTCAATTTTTTATTTGGGGGGCACTACACCGATTCGCTCGTGATGTTTCGCGCGTGGAAAACAAGTCTGTTTCACACTTGGTCTGAAAGTGTTGCGACAGATGCGGGTTATGAACTTTTCTTTTCAATCCGCTGCGCTAAATTTGGAAAAAAAGTGGGAGAAATTCCTGGTGATGAACCCAAACGGATTGGCGGTGCAAGGAAAATGAATCCATTAAGGAATGGATTTGCGGCCTTGTGCTTGATTCTTTCGGAGAGATTGAAACATGAGTGAGCAAATTCAGGACGCCGCCACAAGTTCAAATTTGGTTCGGGAAACAATTGCAAAAAAAATCCGCAGCGTTTTCAAAAATAAATGTGAACGGATTTTGCTGGTTCATCCGTTGCAGCTTGATGAAGATAAAATCGACCCGCCAATTGCGCGAAACCGCAGGTACTATTCCTACCCTCCCTATTCGCTTGGAGTGCTTTCTACGAATTTGAAAAAGCGTGGATATTTGCCCCACATTGTTGATTTAAACTACGAAGTTTTTAATTATATTTGCGGAAGTTATGAAAATCTCGTAACCCCTGAAGTGATGAAGCGCTTGTGGACTGAAAAGCTAGAGCGCACGATTGCAGAATTCAAACCAAATTTAGTAGGTCTCTCTTGCACATTTACTATGGGGCACTACTTGCTCGTGCGGAGTGCAGATTTTATCAAGAAGCATTACCCAAGCCTTCCCGTGATTGCAGGAGGAGTTCACGTGACCAATGCGCCGAATCATGTATTGAAGGAAGGAAAAAATATTGATTTTGTGTCGCTTTATGAAAGCGACGTGAGCTTTTGTGATCTGATTGATTTTGTAAATGGCAAGAAAACAGAGGAAAGCCTCACGCAAATTGGAACTTTAATAGATGGCCGCTTGGTTGCGATTAAGGAAAGAACGCCCCCTGATGCGCAGGACCTAAACGTAATTCCGGATTATGGCAATCTTCCAATCGGCAGATACAATCGGATTGGTGAAATCGGGACATTTCGCTATTGGCGGCCTGAAGATGCTTTGGGAGGGTCTGTGCTTTCTAATCGAGGCTGCCGGGCTAAATGCACCTTTTGCAGTGTTTCTAATTTTAATGGTTCTGGGGTGCGTGCCCGAAGCATTGAATCTGTGGTCGATGAGATTCAATTGTTGCGAGATCAATATCAAATTCGGCACATCACGTGGCTTGATGACGATTTATTTTTTAACGAGGTTCGTGCCTTTAAGTTATTTCAAGAGATTGCGAAAAGAAAACTCGACATCACTTGGGACGCGTCCAATGGTGTGATTGCGTCAGCAGCGGTTGTGCATGAAGAGCTTGTTCACGCGGCCGCAGAATCTGGATGTATTGGAATGTATTTTGGAGTCGAGTCTGGCAATGACCAAATTTTAAGAAGCATCAAGAAACCATCTGGGGTAAAGCATTTTAAGAAATTGGGCGAAACCATGAAAAAGTACCCCCAAATTTTCACCCGTGGTTTTCTGATTATTGGTTTTCCAAACGAAACCTTAGGTCAGATTCGCGACACCATCAACCTTTCGATTGAGATGGATTTAGATTGGTATACGGTTCAGTTACTGACACCACTTCCGTCAACTCCAATTTATAATGAGATGGTCAATCTCGGACTTATTGAACAGGGAAGCCTTAACACAGACGGAGAAGGGTACACTATGTTTTCGGTGAGAGAGTCAGAGCGGCAGCGCAGAAAAGAGGAAGCTCAAACTTTAGAAGCTAAAAGATTCCATAATTTTTTTGAAGGAAAACTTGACGCAATCCCCACCAAAGAAGAACTCAACGACCTTTGGTTTCTTGCGGATTATCAAATTAATTATGTGAAGATTTTAAGCCAGACTCATCCAGTAAAGCTCAAAAAAATGCAGAAGTTTCTCACAGATGTATCAGACCGTATGGCGGTTGGCAATCCCCTGTCCAATCTCTTTTTGAGCACGATTGAGTCCAAATTGGGTCACGCAGAAGAAGCCGAGAGGCGTTTGCAAATATCAAATAGTTATTTGACGAATTCTGATTATTGGCAGCGGCGATTCCAAGTGCTTCACATTGGGTCATCAGCAAAGAAAGCAGCCTGATTGCATAAAGAAAATTCATGGGGAAAAAAGAAAAGGAGCATGAAATGGTGAAACGAGCACTTATTCTTGCGGGAAAGTTCATCCAAGATCACGAATATATTTACCCCTATTACCGGGTTCAGGAAGAGGGCTACGAGGTTGATGTTGCGGTCCGAGGAAAGGAAACAGTGCTTGGAGCCATCGGGACCAAGATTGTTCCCACCAAAGATATTCCTGAGGTGCGGGTGGCGGATTATGATTTACTTATTCTGCCAGGAGGCGCAAAAGCCATGGAATATATGAGGCAGGATGAAGAGATTCTTAAAATTGTTTCTGATTTTCACGCTCAAGGCAAAGTGATTGCGAGCATTTGTCACGCCGCACAACTTTTGATTTCCGCCAGAATCGTGAAGGGCAATAAAATCTCCGGATATTACAGCATCAAAGACGACATTAATAACGCAGGGGCAACTTACGTTGACGCGCCCGCCGTTATGAGTGACCGCATTGTGAGCTCGCCTCATTACAAACATCTAGGGCCGTGGATGAAAGCGGTGTTTCGAGAGGTCGAGGAAACTCAGAGCATTCCTGTGGAAGGGCGGCGGTCATAGAAAGGCCCGGGGCAGTTCTTTTTGATTTTGACGGGACACTCGCTAAAACCATGGAGAACCACTTTAATTCATGGCATCGCGCGATGCTTGAGTACGGCGTTTCAATCAAACCCAATGACTATTATCTTTTAGAAGGGTTGCGAGTTTTTGAGCTCCCTAAAAGGTTTTTTGAAATGTATCAAACAAAGCCGGTTGATGAACCCCAAATTCTTAGGAATAAGGAACAGTATTATTTGGAAGAGCATCGTTTTGCGCTGTACCCAGGCGTTCAAGAATTAATTGATCTTTTGCGCTCAAAACGCATCCCAATCGGTGTGGTGACAGCAGGTCTCTCTGAGCGATTGAAACATTCAACCCCTGCCGGATTCCTCGGCACTTTTAATGCAGTGGTTACAGGTGACGACACATCCGAGGGGAAGCCGTCACCCGCCCCTTATTTAAAAGCAGCTGAGAAACTGAACGTAAAACCTGAGGCATGTGTCGTGGTCGAAAATGCACCGCTCGGTATTCAAGCAGCCAAGCGGGCCGGCTCTTACTGCATCGCAATTTGTTCAACGCTTACGAAGGAACATTTAAAAGAAGCTGACGAAGTGGTTGATTCTTTCGCGTGCTTAAAAGATTCGCAAAAGATAAAACAGCTTCTCGCAACTGGCATTTTTTCCAAATCCCCCTCTCCCTCGCGAAGCAGAGGGAGAGGGTTGGGGTGAGGGTAAAAAATGTATTTGTTTTGCCCCCTCACCCTAGCCCTCTCCCCCTTACGGGGGCGAGGGGAAAAAAGAGAAACGTCAAGCGCAAAACTGATTTTTAATGTGTGAGTACTCCTATGGAAGCACGCAGCGCAAAGTTGCAAAATGTTATTGTTAAAAAGCCGTGGGGCTACGAGTATTTAGTGTATCAAAATGAACACGTAGCACTTTGGTGTCTTCACATCAAACAAGGAGAGTCCACTTCTCTTCATTGTCACCCCCGTAAAAAAACAGGTCTCATCATTCTTTCTGGCGAAGCCGTCCTGTCCTTTCTAAATGATTCCATGAATCTGAAGCCTCTCAGCAGACTCATTTTGCGTCCGGGACTATTTCACTCAACTAAAGCTGTGTCACCCGAAGATGTTGTTTTATTTGAGATTGAAACGCCTGTTGACAAGGAAGATCTTGTCCGATTTGAAGACACTTATGGCCGCGAGAAGAAACCTTATGAAAGTGAAGATCAAATGACACCCATTCCAAAAGATTTTGTGCGCTTTTGCCACCCTGAAACTGGAAAAGCACACGAATATCGAATGGATGGCAACCGACTTTTTGTTGAGAAATTTACGAACCTCAGTGGCTTAAAAGCAATTCCAAAAGACACGGTCATCGCGGTTTTGGATGGAGGGCTTTTAAGCGATTCTGGCGAAACAATTGTGGGCGCGGGGGATGTTGGCTCAATAGAGAGTTTACTCAAGCTTGCTGATTCTTTTAAGTTTCCAAATGGGATTTCACTTTTGACAATTCAAAGGGACGAGAGAAATCAGTTCCGTCGTCGTAGTGACATTGCGCCTGGACAGTCACGGATTCCAAAGCGAAGTCCTACACTTGGCTTCATACCAGATCTCGCCGAGCGATTCTCAGTTGAGAAAACACTTCAAATTTTTAAGCAAACGTGCATCAACCGTTACTTTGAACTGGAAGCGGCAAAGGCATTTGAGAAAAAACTAATGAAGATGCCAATCTACCTTTCTGTTGGGCAAGAACACATACCCGCTGCAATTTCTTCTGTGACTAAGGACTTCATGATTTTTGCGCAGCATCGGGCGCACTCTTACTATTTGTCTTTTGGCGGTGACCAAAAACAGCTGATTGACGAACTGCTTCATCGAAAAACTGGCTGTGCAAGCGGGATGGGCGGGTCGGCTTCGATTCATTCTCCAAAAATTGGAATGGTTGGCCACAGTGGTTTAATGGGAGACCAAATTCCCATTGCGGTTGGTGCAGCTCTTGGCTCTGGTCGACGCACGCTTGCTGTGGCGGGTGACGCTTCGATTGAAGAAGATTATGTGTTTGGCGCAATGGGGTATGCGGTGACGAAAAAACTTCCGGTTTTATTTATTTGTGAGGACAATGATTTATCAATTCTCACTCATATTTCAACTCGCAGGTCGTGGAGTATGGTGGACGTTGCCAAATCGCTTGGCATGCAGGGAGTTGATATTGCAGACGACCCTTGGTTGATTGCTCATTATGTCGAAACTTTTCTAAAGAATCTTCCAGCTTTCATTAATATTCGAACATGCCGCCACTTATGGCATAGTGGAACGGGTAAAGACGGAGAACCCGAGTGGAACCGGTTTGAATTATTTAAGGCAAAGCTAAAAGAACTTAATCTTGAGCAAGAGTCAAACCACATTGAAAAAGAAGCTCAAAAAGAAGTGGGAGAATTATGGCAAAAACAGTTGCCGAAACCATAAGCCAGACAACGCGGAAGCATCTAGCGGAAAATCACGGGCTGCTTTTTGGCCAGTGCGTAACCGCCGTAGGCTGGATTGGCGGCACAGTTCCTGAGATGACCGAAGAAGAAGGAATTGTGGAGCTTTCAATGGCGGATGTTTCCGGTGCGGGTATTGCAGTGGGCGCTGGCGTTGTTGGCCGCAGGCCTATTTATGTGATTCGGTATCAGGGTTTTATGTGGTATGACGCTGCGTCCATCCTCAATTATGCGGCGAAATCAAAAGAAATGTGGAATCAGCCGTGCCCAGTTTTTGTCCGCTCGATTGCAATGGAAGGCGGAATCGGCCCAGTCGCTTCAGCAAGTCAGCATGGAATGGTGATGCGCATGCCTGGCATTCCAGTTTGCGCGCCAATGACGCCATGCGAATGGACTGAAGCGTGGGACTGGTTTATGTCTCATGACGAGCCAATTTATGTGAGCGAGCACCGGCGTAGTTTTTCCGTTGATTATGAAATGGAAAATCACATCAAACCGAATTCAAAAATCACGCTTTTTGCAATTAGCGCGACGCGGCTTAATGCACTTGAAGCAATTAAAACACTCGAAAAAGAGGGGATTATCTGCGATTTGATTCATCTCATGTGGCTTAAGCCTTTTAAAATATCAGATGTGATGAGGCGTTCTCTTCAGAAAACAAAATTGGGGCTTGTGCTTGATTCTGATTTTGAAATTTCAGGTCCTTCCCGCTCAATTGCGCATGAGTTAATGCTCGAAACATTGATTCCGGTTCACGCCCTTGGTCTTGAAGACAAAACTGCTGGTTTCGCCCCTCATTTAGACAATGGCACGCCAACGATTGACCGAATTGTTATGAAAGTCAGGTCCCTTGTCAGAGCTTTGCCAACATCCTTGCTCCAATGAATAACATCTTCGCGAATAAAAAAGTTTTGGTGACTGGCGGTACGGGTATGATTGGACGTCCTCTTGTGGACCTTCTCTTAGAAAGAGGCGCGGTTTTGCGTGTTGTTTCTCTTGACCCAGAACCAAATCTTCCAGTTGGCGTCGCGTATTTAAAGCTTGATCTCACTCAATTCGATGCATGCCGAGAGGCTTGCCAAGGGATGAATTATGTTTTTCATTTGGCCGGGATTAAGGGAGGCGTCGGTATCGGTCGAAAACAGGGAGCGCGGTTTCTTGAAGGCAATGCATTTATTAATATGAATATGCTTAAAGCGGCGCGCGAAGCAGGTGTCGAAAGGTACTTATTTACAAGCACGATTGGTGTGTACCCAGACGCAGAATTATTTAAGGAAGACGAAGTGTGGCAAAAGCCACCTCATCCATCAGACTGGTACGGTGCTTGGGCCAAGCGGTTTGGCGAACTTCAGTGTGAGGCGTATTACGAGCAATATCGTTACAAAACCTGTATTGTGCGTCCAGCAAATGTGTACGGCCCCTTTGACAATTTTAATCTGGAAACCGCGATGGTTATTCCTGCTTTAATCGCGCGTGTCCTGAACGGTGAAAATCCGATTTGTGTTTGGGGAGATGGAAGTGTTGTCCGCGATTTCATTTTCAGCAGAGATTGCGCGCGCGGCATGTTGATGGTGATGGAACGTTATTATGAGTGCGACCCCATCAATTTAGGTACTGGCATTGGAGCAACCATTCGTGACGTGGTTGAAGCCATTTGCCGCTATGCGCCGCATCCGCCGAACATCGAATGGGACATTTCCAAACCCACCGGAAATCGAATTCGACTTATGGATGTAACCAAAGCGCGTGAAAAAGTGGGTTTTCAGGCAGAGTATGAACTTGACCAAGGGATTCGTGAGACGATGGATTGGTATCTTGCAAACAAAAACCGTCACGCCACAAACCGTTCCAACTTATTTACTTGAGTTCTGCAATTTTCTGAATCAATTCCCTCTCCCCCAGTTGGGGGCGAGGGAAAAAAGTGCAGAACTCAAGTTATTTAAAAGTTAGATTGCAATGGCGGTGCCGACCAAAAATCGATTCAAAGCCAACTTGCGTGTTTAGGTGCAATTATGATCATGTCATTAAAATTATGTTCTTTTGCTTTGCGCCCCATTGTCATCCCCGAATGCTTTTATCGGGGATCCATGATCCGTGGATTCCCGCTAAGAGCGAGCGGGAATGACACAGTGGAACAGCAGACTTTGGCAGCCCTCGCAAGAAAACGTCGTCACAGACAAAGAACACAATTTTGATAACAGGATCGCAATTATGTTCTACCACGGAAAAAATGTATTGGTTGCTGGAGGCGCTGGCCTGATTGGCCAAACGCTCATTCGACATCTCCTTAGAGAAGGTGCGCATGTGCGTGCCACACAATACAAGTCCCGAACCATTACACTAGAGGATAAAAATCTTCAAGTCGTGCCGTGTGATTTGACGCGCGATGAGGAGGCAAGAAGCGTTTTTAAAAATATGGACATCGTTTTTCTTGCCGCTGCGCGTGTCCGTGGCGCAAAACAAATTAAAGAAGACCCTTCCGGTCTTATTCTTTACAACCTTAATCTTCATGCAAAACTTTTTCACTTGGCAGCGGAGACAGGAATTGAACGGTGCATTCACATCAGCAGCAGTTATGTATATCCGGACACGGGAAAACCAAATGTTGAAAGCGAAGGATTTCAGGCCGACCCTTGTCAAGCCATTTACGGGCTCGGCTGGTTCCACCGCTATTTAGAAACACTCTGTAAACATTTTCATCATCACTCTAAAACCAAATTTGCAGTGATTCGGCCAACGGCCTATTACGGTCCTTACGACCAATTTAATCCAGCGGAAGCTCATGTGATTCCCGCATTGATTGCAAGAGCGGTCAGCCGGGCGAACCCATTTGAGGTATGGGGGAATGGCGAAGACGAACGCTGCTTTACTTATGTGGATGATGTAGTGAGCGGGCTGTTGCTTGCTGCCGAAAAATATGCTGTGGCAGAACCGCTTAATATTTGCGCCCAAACGTCCCACAAAGTCAAAGACGTTCTTCATCTCATATTCAAACTTCTCGATTTTCATCCGCAGGTGGCATTTAATACATCAATGCCTTCTACCATTCCATACAAAGTTTCAAGTCCCAAAAAGGCAATGGAGATTCTAGGCTGGGAAGCTAAAGTGAGTTTGGAAGAAGGTTTGAAGCGTACCATTGATTGGTATGTTGCTCAGATTTCACCCCGCCTTTACGTTTAATAACAGGTTTTGCAGCTTAAAAAACAATGTTTATTTAGCGCTTTGAAGCGCTTCACAAACTATGTCATTCTGAAGGAGCCCCGTAAATTTATTCTGCGGGGCGAACTGAAGAATCTGGCGAATCTAGATCCTTCACTCGCGCTTTTGCCGGCGCCTGATGCAGGTGCCAATGCACCAGTACTAATCGTAGGCAACTTTGACGTTGCCTACGATTATGTGCGCCAGTACTCATCGTGACGGACATCAAGTCCGTCACGATGATGTGCGCACTCGCAAGATGTGGCGTTCAGGATGACAAGCCTGTTATGAACTTCAATGGGCTAAACAGTTACAAAAAACAATGACTAATCATCTTTTTTTTATTGATGGGAAAAAAATAGCGTCTGACGTAGCGCTCAAACTTCCGGATGAGTGTGACCTCATGGCTTTTGAAAGCATCAGGTGCTACGAGGGGATTCCATTCCGGCTCAAGCAGCATCTTGACCGTTTGTTTGAATCGGCGAAGGACATTGGACTTAAACTTCCCAAAACCCGCGTCACTTTACAAAAAGAAGTTTTCTCGTGTCTAAAAAATTGCAAAACAGAAGCCAGAAATACAAATTCATTTCCATTTAATTTTCTCCGCCTTGCGGTGGACAAAACACACAGTTACATTCTTCTTTTAAACCGGACGCGGAAAAATGAAATTTATGAGCGCGGTGTGACCTTGGTGACTTCAGTCACGCGGCGGGATTATACGGGAGCTGTGCCGCCTGAAGCAAAGACCAATGCATTTTTTAACTGTGTTTTGGCCCAGCTTGATTTCTTAAGCCGCAAACGTTTTCCAGACCAAGTTGAGGATGTATTTGACACGATTTTTCTTGATGGCGACGGATTCATTACTGAAGCTCTAAGCTGGAATCTATTCATCGTAAAAAATGGGCGGCTTTTAACTCCGGCAAGTGGAATCCTGCGTGGAGTGACGCGTCAGTTTGTGTTAGAATGCGCTGTTTTGGAGCGTATTCCCACTCAGGAAATCAATCTTTCGAGGCATGAGGCTTGGAATGCTGACGAGATGTTTCTGACAAATACTTCAGGAGAAATCGTTCCGGTGCGTGCGCTTGACGGGCGAAAAATCGGTCGGGAAATTCCCGGGAAGCTGACCGTTCGATTACACAAGCGCTTTCAAAAAGAAGTTGCAAATGAAATCAAACTCCAACATTCTTAGTACCGAGTTTTATTTGGTGTCTATTTAGCTTTATGAAGGTACCGTCTCATCTCTTTTTTGTCATTCTGAAGGAGGCCGTTAGGCCGAACTGAAGAATCTAGCAATCGCTAGATCCTTCGCGGAGTTTACCCTGAGCGCTAGATCCTTCACTCGCGCTTTTGCGCACTCGTAAGACGTGTCGTTCAGGATGACAAGCGAAGGGCTCAGGATGACAACCAATGGGAACTTTAGAGGGCTAAACAGTTACTTTATTTGATGTTAGGGGGTATTTTCGTTCTTGAACGATTCCACGATTCCATGTATTCTTACTTCATGGATGTAACGACGGGGGGTATTCGATGACTTGGATTACAGCAGCTTTAGGCCCTAAAGGACAAATTACCCTTCCGAAACGAGTTCGTGAAATGCTCGGGATGAAGGAAGCGGGAGATTTGATTGGATTCGTTCTTGATGAAGAAACAACCTCCGTTAGGCTTACCCGAATGGAAGTTCGTCCAGCAGGTGAAAATTACACGGAAGAGGAATTGCGAAAACTCAAAAAACTTGCCAAAACGCCCGGTGGAAAAAAATTTGCAACTGCTGAAGAATTTCTTCAGCACATCAAGAAGCTTTAATTCTGATGCGTTATTACGTCAGCTCTGCATTTGAACGAGGTCTCCGAAGCCTTCCTGCTTTCAAGAAAGAAAGAATTAAAAAAGCCATTCAGCTTGCGGTTGCTTTTTTTGAAACGGGACAGCTTCCACATGGATTGGGCCTCAAACTTTTGCAGCATGATTTTTGGGAAATTCGAGCTAGTTTGGATGAGCGGGTTATTTTTCAGAGAAATAAAAACACAATCGAGTTTATTTTGATTGGTTCTCATGACGACATTAAACGATTTTTAAAAAGGACCAAGTGATTAAGTGAAAATCAAGCGCTCGCTCATTAGCGTGTCAGACAAAACAAGTCTCTTGCCGCTTGCACGGACACTTCAGAGATTGAAAATTGAAATTTTTTCAACTGGTGGAACGCTAGACCTCCTCAAGAAAAATAAAATTAAGGCGAAAGCAGTTTCAGAACTTACCCAATTTCCAGAAATGCTTGGCGGGCGCGTCAAAACCCTTCATCCAAAAGTACACGGCGGACTTTTATTTTTGAGAGGCGACCGAAAACAAGCAAAAGAAGCAAAGCAGCACGGCATCGAGCCGATTGATTTGGTGGTCGTGAATCTCTACCCGTTTCGCCAAACCATTCAAAAACCTTCCGTGAAATTTGAAGAAGCAGTTGAGCAAATTGATATTGGCGGACCTACCATGCTTCGCTCGGGCGCTAAAAATTTTGAATCGGTTACAGTGGTGTGTGACCCGCTTGATTACCCCAAATTAATTGAAGAGCTGACTCAGAACAAAGGCGCCACGTCGCACGAATTAAGGCAGGAGCTTGCAGCCAAAGTGTTTCGCCATACCTCAAGCTATGACCGGGAAATTGCGCGGTATCTTGCAAGCAAGTCAAGCGATTCAAATGAGCTTCCTTGTCGGCTTGATGTTGTTTATGAACGCTCAGAAACATTGCGCTATGGTGAGAATCCGCATCAAAGGGCAGCGCTTTACCGCAGAGAAGGTGGTGAGCTTAAATTTTCCTTTAAGCAGCTTCATGGCAAACAGCTTTCTTACAACAACCTTCTTGATTTTGAAGCTGCGGTCGATGTACTTCGGGAATTTAAAGCGCCTGCAGCATGTGTGGTCAAACATAATAATCCCTGCGGCGTCTCAGAGAATGGTGAACTAGTTCTCGCGGTAACGCAGGCGATTGAATGCGACCCGCTTTCCGCATATGGTGGAATCGTAGGGCTAAACCGAGACTGTGACGACGAAACCGCAAAAACAATTCTCGAAAAACTTTCATTTTTTGAAATCATTGCAGCGCCCAAATTTTCAAAGGAAGCGCTTTTGCAATTAACGAACAGAAAAAATTTGAGGATTTTGGAAATTCCAAATCTTTATGACACGGGTCCTTATGACCTTAAATTTACCAAAATGGGCGTGTTGCTTCAGGACAGAGACCAGCCTGTGGTTCTGACAGAAGCAAAACTTAAAAAATCACTTAAATGGGTGACAAAAACAAAGCTGCCTTCTCGCGACATTGATTCACTTATTTTTGCCTGGAAATGCGCAAAGGTTGTGCGCTCGAATGCAATTGTGTTGGTTCAAGGCAAGAAAACAGTAGGAATTGGCGGCGGGCAAATGTCGCGCGTTGACAGCGTTAAAATCGCCTGTATGAAAGCTGAGGCGCGCACTCAAGGTTCGCTTCTTGCGAGCGATGCTTTTTTCCCAATGGCTGACAATATTGACGTAGCTCATGAATACGGTATTGGTGCCATCATTCAACCGGGTGGCTCCATTCGCGACCCGGAAGTGATTGAGGCTTGTGACCGGCATGGAATTGCAATGGCTTTTACCGGCACGCGTCATTTTAAGCATTAATTTTTCACATGCATTACCGAGCTGCAATCGATTTCCTTTTTTCTTTCCTTAATTACGAAGTCATTTCATTTGAGTACCGCCGTGACTTCAATCTCAAACGAATGGGCCTTTTGCTCAATTGGGTTGGCCGTCCTGACCGGGAATTTACTTCGATTTTGATTGGCGGGACAAATGCAAAAGGTTCCGTAACCAATTTCCTTTCAGATTTGCTTCGCTCAAGCGGCCAAAAAACAGGCATGTACACCTCTCCTCATTTGGTAAGTCCCAGAGAACGTATTCGGCTGAACGGAAAAATGATTCCCGAAAAAAAGTTCGCGAAACTCGTAACCAAGCTCAAGAGTGTTATTGAGAAAAAAAGAAAAGAGACGGGCGCGCTTGGTCCCATTACTTTTTTTGAAATGTTCACATTGCTCGCAATTCTTTATTTTGCCGAAGAAAAAGTCCGGTTCGGAGTTTTTGAAGTCGGCATGGGCGGGCGGCTTGACGCCACGAACATTTTAAATGCAGCGCTTACCATTTTGACACCAATTGACCTCGACCACGAAAAACATTTAGGTAAAACCGTAACGCAAATTGCGCTTGAAAAAGCAGCATTAATTAAACCTCGCGGCCAAGTGGTCATTGGCCACCAGAACCCAGATGCACTCCGCGTCATCAGCCGTGAACTGAAACAGAAGAAAGCGACCGGATTTTTTCTAGGGAAAGAATTTAAATCAAAGAATAAAAAAATAACAGCGACCGGAAGTAGTTTTGATTTTTCCATGAATGAAATAAGCGTCAAGGGTTTAAATATCAAGTTGCCTGGAAGGCATCAGATTGACAATGCCGCCTGCGCAATTGCCGCGGTAAAGGTGCTTTACGGGCAAGATCTGGTTAGAGCGAATGAAATTGACTTTGATGCATCTCTTTCCCCTCGCCCCCATAAGGGGGAGAGGGTTAGGGTGAGGGGGAATTTGACCGCGCAGCTTTGTCACCCTGAGCAACGCGAAGGGTCTAGCGTTTGGCGCAAATTGCACGAAAGGTCTGAGATCATAGATCCTTCGACCTTTGCTTGTATGGCTGGTCTCAGGATGACAAAAGCAAGCAAAATCCGTTACTCGCTTGCAAACTCCTTCTGGCCAGGCCGATTTGAAATTGTGAAGCGGGGTTCTCAAACCATTATTTTAGATGGGGCACACAATGAACATGCAATGCGGAAATTTTCAAATACGGTCAGGAAATTTTTTCCATTGGAGAAAAAAATTGTGATGTTCGGAATTTCTAGAGACAAAAACATCACGCGCGTACTTGCGAGTCTTTGTCAAATTGCGGACTGTGTGATTGCAACCAAAAGCCAAAACTCGCGCGCGAGGGAACCAAAATTAATCCTTGAAGAATTGAATCGTCTTCACTTTAAAAAACAGACATTTTGGGCGCCCAATTTAAAAGAAGCGATTCAAATAGCTGATTCACTTGAGTCAAGAAAATCAATTCTGCTTGTAACCGGCTCACTTTTTTTAATTGGCGAAGCAAGGGAATTTTTTAAATGCCGACAATTCGTCTAAACGACACCATTTCTGCAATTGCAACTCCTCCCGGTGAAGGGGGAGTCGGCATTATTCGATTAAGCGGGCCGCGCGCCATCTTGATTGCTGACAAAATGTTTCGCGCCGCAAATAAAATCCGTCTTTCAAAAGTCCCTTCTCGCACGGCGCATTTTGGCCATATTGCCACTCAAGCAGGCGAGGTAATTGATGAAGTGCTTGTCACCGTCTTTGGCCGTCCCAAGTCATACACGGGAGAAAACGTGGTTGAAATCAGCGCTCACGGAGGCTCATTTATTTTAAGGAGCATTCTGGATTTGAGTTTCTCACTTGGCGCACGTGCGGCAGAGCCAGGGGAATTTACGAAACGCGCTTTTTTAAATGGCCGCATGAATCTGATGCAGGCTGAAGCCGTCGCTGACTTGATTCGCGCAAAAACGGAACAGGCTCATCGAGTGGCGCTCGCGCATCTAAAAGGGAAACTTTCAAGTGAAGTGTTTGAGATTAAAGAAGCACTTCTCAAAATGCTTGCGCATATGGAAGCCTACCTTGATTTTCCAGAGGAACATTTGGAAGTGTATTCAGATCAGGGGCTTAGGGAGCAGCTTGAACAAATAAAAGAAAAGCTTTCGCAGCTTGCCTCCACTTTTTTAGTGGGAGAATTGATTCGGGATGGAGCACTCGTTGTCATTATTGGTCGGCCAAATGTGGGGAAGTCATCTCTCTTGAATGCGCTACTTGGCCGCGAC
>JAHFHD010000129.1 GCA_023247075.1 Candidatus Omnitrophota bacterium
GCCCCCCAATTGAGACCTCATGATTTTACATTTTTAAGTGCAGATGGCCAAGCCTCGCGCTTAATGCGTTCCATCATAAAGTTCCAAAAATGACGTGGGTTCTCCATTACCCCGCCACCAAGGATGACACGCTGTGGATTTAAAATGTTAATGATATTTGCAAGTCCAATCCCCAGAAAAGTTGCTGCCATTTTTCGGGCTTCAATTGCAAGTCCGTCGCCTTTGAGACAAGCATCTGAAACCAATCTGCCAGTAATTTCATCGTGCACATGCTTGTTCCAAAAATGACTTCGCTTGCCCTCTGCTAAAAAAGTACGCATAAACCGAGCAATGGCGGTACCGCTTCCATATGCTTCAAGGCAACCCCATTTCCCGCACTTACAGCGAATTCCATTCGGCACAATGGTTGTATGCCCTAATTCACCCGCTGTTCCACTCACCCCACGGACAAGCGAGCCATTCGCCACAATACCCGAACCAATTCCAGTGCTCACGGTCACGTAAACAAAGTTTGCGATGCCTTTGCCTGCCCCAAAATAAAGTTCCCCAAGCGCAGCAGCACTTGCGTCATTTTCAACCGCAATTGGAACTTGAAACGTTGACTGTAGTAATTTCCTAAGTGGAAATCCTTCCCACTTTTTAAGATTTGGTGATTTAAGCACAATGCCTTTAGTTGTGTCAATCGCCCCTGCGGCTGAAACACCAATCCCACGAAATTCTGACTTTAATATTTTCTCTGTGCCGACAAAATCTTGGATGGCATTTTCAATTTCAGCAAGTGACTTTTTTGGTTCAAGCCCTTGTCTTGAGCTCAAGGTTACTTTTCGGACCACCTGAATATGACCGCGAGCGTCAAAACAGCCAAGGCTCACCCGAATGTGAGTTCCTCCAATGTCAACACCTGCAACCCATGTTTTCATAAACGTAGCGTATCAAAATTGGTGAGAGAGTGGAAGGATGAAGCTGGTTTGGGTGCATCCCACTCCATCCAGTGTGTCATTCTGAGGCGGAGCCGACTTGTCCGCCATTAGTTTGGCGGAAGAATCTAGTGAACTTAGATCCTTCGCGGAGCTTGCCCTCGAGGCCGCCCAGATCCTTCACTCCGTTCAGGATGACACGCGCCGAAGGGCTCAGGATGACATGAAAAACAACTGCATCAAGTGGGATGCACTCGCTGGTTTCAAGGTTTTGTTGAGCGAATCGCAATCACCAGATAATTGACTACAAGTTTTTCACTCAATGCTCTCATTTGCGCCACTGCAATCGGTTCAGTATTTTCAGAGTTGAATGAGTCATTTTTTCCAAAATCTTTTTTAAGCGTGTGGTAACTCTCGCCGCCCACTGCAACAACTCCTTCTCCAGTTCCGCTTTGCTGCCAAAGCGAAAGGTGCGCAACGCCGTTCTCATCCGCGTAACTTTTAATGTAAAAAGCCCCACTCGAAGAAATGTATGTGAGCGCCGTGGGAACTTCGTTAGGAGAAATTAAATAATGACACTCACTTCGAAGCGCATTTGTACCGTCCTGATAAACTGGAACGGGTATTTGTTCGCCATCACGAACCGTCCCTGTTGAAACCGCCAAATAATTCGAAAAAATATTTTCAGAATTTACTTTTTCAACTACTGGCTCAGTGTTTTTTTTCTTTGCGGACGGCGATTCACGAGCAGAAAAAGTCAAACCCTGCAAACTCATTAAAATAATAGTTGTTAAAATCGCTATTCTTATTTCTCTCATCGCTTCGCCATTCCTTTGCACCAAACTTCACATTGCGCTTTTCTCAAATTTTTATGGTCTCACAATAAGCATGACGCCCTCTGGATCTGAACGCAAAACAGAAAGAGTAATTTCACTGCCTTCAAAATGAACTAAATCGGTCACATCTTCATCCTCATCATAGTCATACACCCCAGCCTGTGAAAGCGTGAGCAAATCAAGACCATTCTTTAGATTAACTTCAGAATCCCTTTCTTCAACCATTTTTTTAATAGGAAAATAAATTTCATACCGTCTTAAAATTGACACCCCGCTTTCAACCCCCAAGAAGAGTTTGAGCCGCCACGTTTGATTTTTCTTTGGTGCGCTTACTTTAAACTCAATCACCTGACCTTCATCAACGCCCGTAAAATTGAGAAGCTGCATCAAATGAATGTTTTTGCTTGATGGAACTGGTATATCAAGCCCCTCTTCCAAAATAACCCCTTGGCCTGCTTTACCCAGCGCACGGATGTTCACAAAAGAAGTTGTCTCTTTCTTCATGTCCGCACCTTGAAGTGTCATGTAAATTTTAACGGCTGTAATGCGAATTAAAGAATTCTTTTTGGAAAGTTTTTTACCCGTAATATCCACGGGGCGATTGTTGCCGCCGTAATACTCAAATTTAAGCGCTGTTGCATTAATCGCAGTCCGCCGTAAATTTAAATTGACGGAGCGGCCATTGTAGGAACGAACAATGCCACCAGTTGAAATATCCCAATGGTAAGTCATCGCAAGCTCGGGATGAAATTTCATATCTGGGTGATAACTCAGACGAACGACTGCGCCTTTTTGGAGCGGGAAACCAAAACTTACCCACGCCTTTCCACTTTCGTCTGTTTCAACTGTGACAAAATAAGTACCAAATTCCTCAGCTTGTGGAAATTTGACTTCTGCAAGGGGCGGAGGTGAGCCTGGTTTCATGTGTTTGGTTAAATAAAATCGTCCATCCTTCGGAATTAATTCAAATTCATCTATCCACAAAGGGACAAAAGCAAGTAAATTTTCCTCGACGGTGAGCACCTCAACCGCATCTTTAATTCCCGGAAAATCATAATCACCTTCTAGGAGCTGCTTCATGGTGTCCTCAGAAAGAGATGAAATCGCTGCGTCTTCAACGGCAATACGCCATGAAGTGAGTGCTGTCGACATGAGCTGCTCAAGACCAGCCGTGAGCATTGAGGCAAGTGAAATTGCAACAATTACTTCAATTAAAGTGAGGCCATTCAGCGACTTCCTCATAAATCCTCAATCAATGATTCCAATTTAAGAATTGGATGATTTAAGTCCTCTTCCCGAAACACTTCGACATGTACTTCAAGAGGGTCTGTGTGTTTTATGGTACTCCGTTTAATTTTCCAGTGCTGCCCATTTAAAATAAGAGGCGATTCTTTTTTTCCTGGAATCCACACAACTCCCTGACTCTCAATTTGTGCCTCAGTCAGGCGAAAATTTTTTACTTCCTCCATTACATCCCGCCCAAGTTGAATCGCTGTCCCAAGATCACTGTACTGCCTCACTTCATTGACTGATTCCGTAAACATCCTTAAAATGGGTACAAAGCAAAGTGCCATGAGTGCAATTACTGTCAGCATCTCGATGTAGGTAAATCCTTTTTGAAATGTTTTGCACGCTTTGTTATTCTGACCCCGGAGCAACCAAAGCTCTTTGACGGGAGAAGAAGCTAGCAAACTTAGATTCTTCGCTACGCTCAGAATGACAAGCGTCGAAATTTTAAAGACCCTCATATTTCATCCGGATTCTCCGCTTCATTCCATTCACATCCCCAACTCCAGTAATTGAAAGTGTTCCTGGGTCATTTATCGCGTAATAAACCCCTCCGCCAAGAGAAGTTTTAGGAATTGTTCCAAGTCCGTCACCATCTTCATCATGAGCTGATTTAACTTCATGAATGGCTCTAGCGAGCGCTGCCTCAGCGAGGTAAAGCGACTCAAGCCTATCAACTTCAAGCTGAATTTTTAGAGAGCGTTCATAAACCACGCTGATTAAAACCCCGCCAAAAACGGTTAATGTTGAAATGAGAATGAGACAAACAATCAGAATAGAAGCGCGATTGTAATTGTGTGATGAACTTTTAGTAAATTGGGAATGGCTTAATTTTAAATTCTGACATTCAAACAGCAGGAACAACTCAAATTGTGCGGGAGCCATATTGACTTGTGCGAAAACAAGGTGTTTTTACCATTCGCTTGGTTTTTCACCCGCGTAACTTTCCCATTTTTTGTCAAGCGCTTGATTGTGATTAATTACCACATCTGCTTTGTCCGTCCAATAAATCCAGCCGCCTACATTGGAAAGTGGTTTGCTAGACGCTTGGTCGTGAAAAGTTGAAACACCTTTTTTGTCTGAAATCAGCTCTGTAGGCATTTGCTTCAAATATGGTTTGTCAACCCCCGCATCCATGTATTTTTTGCCCAGAAGATCTTTTAATGAGGTTGGGTAATTTCCTTCTTTTGCCCGATAAAGTGAAATTCGATTTCGAATCATCGACAAATTACTCTTGGTCGTCACCACACGCGCATCCACGTCAAAACCGACATAGTTTGGAATAATAGCAAGTGCCAAAATGGCAATAATGGCAACTACCACAAGTATTTCAATGAGCGTAAAACCCTTTGTCTTCATCGCCGATCCTTTCATCAGAAATTTAAAAATCAATCACGAATTAATACCAGCCTGCATCTTTTGAATTTTCAGTAGGAACACTGGGGCGTTGTGTTTTAAGAACATGTCCCTCCCGAATATATTCATCAATGCTGGGCATGTAATAAACCGGCTTTAGAATAGGGTCCTGAGGAATATAGAAGGTGGTAAGTTCATACGCCCCAACAAGCACTCGTCCGAGTATCCGCGCGACCCCTTCAATGGGAGCAACTGCAACCATCCGGTAAACTTTGTCCTCTTGAAAATTCCGCTCAAGCGGTTTCAAAAAATCACTCGGACAAAAAACTACGTTGGTGATTCCACGAGAAAATTTTTGGCCGCTTCGGACAAAATAATTATTTTCTTTTGCAAACACCCGTGGGGCAAATACAACGGTTGAAAAACTGATTAATAATACGATTGTAGTGAAATATTTTCTCATCGTTAATCTCGCGTCATACACCTACTGGCGAAACACTTTAACCAGGTTAAACACCGGCATCAGCACAGCAAGTGCAATAAATCCCACCATCACCCCCATAAATAGTAGGAGAACCGGCTCTAGTGAAGACGTTAGATTCCTCAAAAAATACTCAATCTCCAAATCATAGAAATTAGCTACTTCATTGAGCATTTCATCCAGCTTCCCTGTATTTTCACCAACTGAAACCATTTGCACAACCATCTGGGGGAAAATTCCGGCGCGTTGAAATAACTCGGTAATATTTTTTCCCTGGCTGATGCCTGCCCGAATTCGGTCAATTGATTCAAGCACAACTACATTATTGGTTACTCCCTTTGAAATGGTAAGCGCCTGAAGCAAAGGGATGCCGCTTTTTGTGAGCGCACTAATAGAACGAGTCAAGCGGGCCACAGCAATTTTTAAATAAATGTCGCCAAAAAGCGGGAGGCGGATGTACAAAGCATCTAACACATGCCTCCCTTGCGGCGTCGCGTAATACCGAGAAATCGCAACACTGACTACCGCGATTCCACCCAAAATAAAAATCCAAAATTTACGCAGCACATCACTCACAGTCAGTAAAATCGTTGTTGCGAGCGGAAGTTCTGCCTGAGCAGACCTAAAAATATCAAGGAACTTTGGTACCGCGCTAATCAAAAGAAAACTCAAAACAAAAATGGCGATGCCAATCAAAATCACTGGGTAAGTAAGCGCAGCACGTAATTTGGTGCGAATTTCAAGCTCCTGAAGCCCTAAATAGGAAAGCCGCTCAAGTGCTTGGTCTAAAATACCTGCCGCTTCCCCACCCTGTACCATTCCAACCACCAGCTGAGAAAAAAGCACTGGGTAACGTCCGAGCGCTTCTGAAAAGGGGGTTCCTTTTTCAATTTCTGATTTGATGGTTTCTACCACCACTTTGAGCTTTTGATTGCGTTCTTGCTTGGCTAAACTTTCAAGCGCCTGTGCCAACGGAAGTCCTGAATGCACCAAAGTTGAAAGTTGGCGCATAAACAGAACGATGCTTTCACGGCTGACACCGCCAAATTTCTCAAGCAGTCCGCGGAGTGAAACCTCTAACTTTGACGCCTCCTCAACTGACTGAATCCGATATTTTCTCTCTCGAAAAAAAGAAAATGCTTCTGCGCGGTCTTTCATTTCTAAAAATCCGCGAACGGTTTTTCCACCTGGTTCTTGGACAACGTATTTAAATATTTTCACAAGGCACTCAAATTTATTTGAACCGCTTTTTTTGTTTTTTTGACACAGCTTGTGCGTTTCTACGCAACTCTTTTACTTTTGCATAGAGTACATTAGTTGCGTAAGGACTATTCTTGTAATTCTTAATTAAATCTCCCCACATTTCAGCTGCCTTCTCAGGATTATTTGCTTCCTCAGCATAAATTCGCCCTAGCTCAAACAGTGCATCGTCAGCCACTTCTGATTCTGGGTAATTCCGTACAACAGTTTTAAAATTGGCAATCGCCTCACTGAGCCTGAGTGCTTTTGT
>JAHFHD010000044.1 GCA_023247075.1 Candidatus Omnitrophota bacterium
CGCACAGCGCATGATGGAGGAAAATGGCCACATTACGGTTATCCCCTACCCCTCGCCCGTTGAAGTGTACCGGGACCTTGAAATCGGGCGCATTGATGCCGCGCTCCTTGATTTGCCAATTGCAGCATGGTACGCCGCCACTAATCGCAATCTCGAAAATACGGGCGAGCCGATTGGTGAAGGAATTTATGCGGGTGGAATCCGAAAAGATTCTCCGATTTTAAAAGAGAAAATAAATCAGGCCTTAGTTAAGATTATTCAAAGCGGCGAACTCGAACAAATTTACCGTAAGTGGAACCTGTGGAACAAGAATGAAGAAAAATTAAAGAACTCATTAGCCGAGTACTCGCGGAGCATACGGGAAAATAGTTCGCTTTGGAAATATGCCCCCCTGATTTTCAAAGGCGCGCTTATGACAGTCATTCTCTCTTCACTTTCCATGATTCTTGCGGTCGTGGTTGGCTTTGCACTTTGTCTCGGAAAATTGTACGGGAACCGGCTAATCAAATTACTTTGCAATCTCTACATCGAAGTAATTCGCGGAACGCCGCTTTTGATTCAACTGTACCTTCTGTATTATGGTCTCCCCAATTTGGGTTTGGAATTGAATGCATTTACCGCCGCAATCCTCGGACTTGGATTTAATTATGCTGCTTACGAAGCTGAAATCTACCGTTCCGGCATTCTTTCAATTCCAAAAGGTCAGGATGAAGCGGCGCGGTCTCTTGGGATGAGTGGAAGCCAAAGTCTTCGGTACATCATTATTCCCCAGACCATTCGAACTATTTTGCCACCCAGCACCAATGATTTTATTGCGCTCTTTAAAGACACGTCCCTTGTTTCGATTATTACCGTTACGGAATTGACCCGCGCCTACAATCAAGCAGCTACCGCGTCATACCACTTTTTGGAGCTCGGGCTCGCAACCGCTTTCCTTTATTTTCTAATGAGTTTTCCACTTTCTTTGTGGTCCCGTTCGATGGAGAAAAAGTGTCATGTCACTAGCGATTAATGTAGAACATTTGACAAAGCAATACGAAAACCAGACCGTTATTAGCGATTTAACCATCCAAATTAATGTGGGTGAAGTTATTGTGTTTCAAGGGCCTTCAGGTGTTGGGAAAAGCACATTCTTAAGATGCCTCACCTACCTTGAACCATTTCAAAAGGGATGCATTCAAGTTGGAAATTTAGAACTCCGTCCAAATATGGACATCCGAAAAGAGAAACTTGTCATTCAATCAGTGCGGGAGCAAATTGGATTTGTATTTCAATTCTTCAACTTATTTCCACATTTAACTGTACTTGAAAATCTGATGCTTGCGCCTCAAGTGGTTCTAAATGAGGAGCGCCAAAAGGCGATGGAATATGGAATAGATTTACTCAAGCGCGTCAATTTAGAACACAAAGCAATGAGTTACACAGGCACTTTGTCTGGAGGCCAAAAGCAGCGCATTGCTATTGCGCGCGCACTTGCGATGCGCCCAAAAGTCATGCTCTTTGATGAACCTACTTCGAGCCTAGACCCTGAAATGAAGGAAGAAATCGCAGAAGTCATCGCAAACTTTGCTAAAGACGGACTGACTATTTTAATCGTCACACATGAACCTGCATTTGTCGAGCGCATCGCCACTCGTGTTGTCAAATTTGGCCCGCAAGGCGCAATTCTCTCCGACCAGAAAAAATCGAAGTGGAACTTGTGGAGCAATTCATAATTCTCTACGGATTTGATTCTACAATTTCCGCGGCTTGGGTTAATTCCTCCAGAATATCAATCACTTCACTCTGAAGTAAAGTTGGTGCGTCGCTCCACGCTGGAACATTTTTAAATGAATTGGGAGAAACATAGTAGACGCGCTTGCCTTTCAGCTCTGTCTTTAAAGTTGGTTTTGGGTAGCGTAGCAGAAAAAACGGTTGTTTTTTGAGATTACCGTGCGGTTCTACAAAAACCGCGGAACATGAAGCACCATTCTTTTTTTCAAGAATACTATACCCAAGCCCCACTTTTCTGCCTTTGTAATGACCCGTTGTGGAAAGATAAATCAAATAACGCTGAGTGACGGCAGATTGTTCGAGGAAACGCGCGAGAAACTCAAGGTTCGACATCGCGTTTTCATACATCCGGAAGCGGCCATAAATAGCAGCTGACACAGCCAAAACAATCAAACAATTTAGAAAAAAGGTATTGGGGCACATGTTTGTTCACTTTTAATTAATAAAAGCGTAACACGTACCCCAACACCTGACAAACAGGTGGAGCTGTAAATTTATTTCTGGACGATGACTACCTTGTCCATTTTAATGGGGCTGAGGGGCTTGTCCTGCGCGTTCCGATTGACACGGGCGATTTGACTGACCACATCCATTCCTTTTGTTACATGCCCAAAAACTGAATGGTGGTCATCTAACCAAGGTGTTGGCGCATCGGTGATAAAGAACTGACTTCCATTGGTATTCAGGCCAGAATTGGCCATTGAGAGGACGCCGGGTTTGTCATGTCTGAGCTTTGGCGAAAATTCATCATTAAACTGGTACCCAGGCCCACCCATCCCAGTTCCGGTTGGGTCTCCCGTCTGAATCATAAATCCCGGAATCACCCGGTGAAAAACAATTCCGTCATAAAAACCTTTTTTGGCAAGCGTGACAAAATTTTCAACTGTTTTTGGTGCTGAAGCAGCGTCAAGGTCAGCTTCAATGACTCCAAGCGTGGTTTCAATTTTTACTTTCACAATATTCTCTTCCTCTGGTGTTGGGGGTTGATTTATTGGTAGCGGTTCTGGTGTTGGTGCTGTTTTCTCAACAACTGGACTTTGAGGTGTTTGCACTGCCTTTTTTGGAGATGCACTCGCACATCCCAAAAGGGCCAAACAAAAAAATGAAATTGCAATTCGCTTCATGTAATACCCTCCTTTTTCTTTTACTAAACAACTGAATCTTTGCAAAACAAAGAACTCCCCCCAAACCCCCTCTTTGATAAAGAGGGGGAGAAATGATTTAAGGTAAACAAGAAGGCCAATTCCTCCCCTCTTTGGTAAAGAGGGGCTGGGGGAGTTGAAAATAGACCAATTCATTTTGAAAAGGTTTAGTTAATAATAGTTGATTGTTTCTTGTGGATTAATTCTTCTTTTTTGATTCGGGTAAAAGCTTTCACTTGCGCTTCACGAACCATCGCACTCACTCTTGAAGTGCAAGATTCATGGTACAGCAACTCCACTGGCCTCCTGGTTCGCGTATATTTAGAAGCGCGGCCGCTCACATGCATTTGAAAGCGCCGCTCAATATTATTTGTAATCCCCGTGTAAAATGAACCGTCACAGCACTCGAGAATGTAAAGAAACCAAGGCTTTTCTTTTATTTTTGATTTTCTAGATTTTTTTTGCTTTTGTTTGGACACAAGCTCTTTGGCTTGCATCAGTTTAAGCATTCGCTTGTATTTGGAATTCACAATTTTTGGTGGGTCGAGTTAAAATTCTAAAGAACGCATTGCCAAAAAGCAAGAAAGGCGGAGCAGTAAAGCCCCGCCTTTCTTTTTTTTCAAAAATAAATTACAGTTTGAACAGCATTTCCGAATAAGTTGGCACCGGCCAAACGCATGACGGAATAATTTGTTCAAGCGCATCAATGGATTTACGCAAATCCGCCTGTGCCGGAAATACCCGGTCGCGGTACGCTTCTGCACGGACGTGCACATCAGCAATCCCTTGCGCTTTTAAAGTTTCAGTTTCCAACTTAGCTAGTTTTTTATTTGCAGCTCCAAGTAGTTCTGAAATCCGCTCTAGCAGCTCTTTCTGAACCGTTGGAGTTGTACCAGCAGCCTTTAATTTTCCTACTGTCTCAGCAAGTTCAGCTGAGTAGCAGATGACTGCTGGGATGTAGAGGCGATTAACCATCTCAATCGCTGTTTGCGCTTCAATGTTAATGTGCTTGGCATATTGTTCCAGGTAAATCTCATGGCGGGAATGCAACTCCTCTTTGGAAAGCACTTTGTATTTGGAGAAGAGCTTGATTGCAGATTCATTTGCCATGTAACCCAAAGCTTCAACCGTTGAACTAATGTTGGGAAGGCCACGCTTCTTTGCTTCCTTCACCCAATCTTCAGAATAGTTGTTGCCGTTGAAAATAACTCGACCATGCTCTTTAACGGTTTCCCGAATAATTGCCGCCGCTTCTTTATTAACGTCCTTGGCTTTCTCTAAGCGCGTTGCAATTTGATCGAGCGCTTCGGCAACAATCGTATTGAGAATTGTATTGGGACCGGAAATTGAAGCAGACGAAGCAACCATACGGAATTCAAACTTGTTGCCGGTAAAGGCAAAAGGTGAAGTTCGGTTACGGTCGGTATTGTCTTTGGGCAACGCAGGAAGAGAATCAACGCCAATACTTAAATAATGCTGCCCCTTTGAATGTGCTTTTTTTCCAGCTGCAAGCGTCGTTAAGATGTCAGTGAGCTCTTCACCCATAAAAATGGAAATAATGGCTGGAGGAGCTTCATTGGCTCCAAGCCTTAAGTCATTTCCTGGATTTGCTGCACCCGCCCGGAGTTTGTCCGCGTGACGGTCAACGGCACCGATGACGGCACTTAAGAAAACGAGAAACTGTTCATTTTCATGGGGCGTGTGACCAGGCTCTAAAAGATTGGCTCCATCGTCAGTTGCAAGCGACCAGTTGTTGTGTTTTCCAGAGCCATTAATGCCTGCATATGGCTTCTCATGAAGAAGACAAACAAGGCCATGACGAAGCGCTACCTTTTGGAGGCTCTCCATCACGAGTTGATTGTGGTCGGCCGCAATGTTTGTGGTGGAAAAAATAGGCGCCATTTCAAACTGCGCCGGAGCAACTTCATTGTGCTTGGTTTTTGCAGAAACTCCCATCTTCCAGAGTTCTGTGTCTAAATCTTTCATGAACTTTGAAACGCGGTCCTTAATGGCTCCGAAGTATTGATCTTCAAGCTCTTGGCCTTTTGGAGCTGGGGCACCGAAGAGTGTGCGGCCACAAGTAATTAAATCTAACCGCTTGTCGAAATATTCTTTGTCGATTAAAAAATACTCCTGCTCGGGGCCAACTGTGGCAGCCACGCGGCTAGTAGTTTTGTTTCCAAGCGCACGCAAAACACGAATCGCTTGTTTTGATACTGCTTCCATTGAACGAAGAAGCGGTGTTTTTTTGTCAAGCGCTTCCCCAGTGTAAGAACAAAATGCCGTGGGAATCGTAAGCGTCACATTGCCGGCGTCATCGGTTTTCAGAAAAGCAGAAGATGTGCAATCCCAAGCCGTGTAACCGCGCGCTTCAAATGTTGCGCGCAATCCGCCACTTGGAAATGACGAAGCATCCGGCTCACCTTGAATGAGTTGTTTTCCTGAAAATTCCATCACCACGCTACCATCTGGCCCTGGGGCAATAAAGGAATCATGCTTTTCAGCTGTTTTTCCAGTAAGCGGTTGAAACCAGTGGGTGTAATGAGTGGCGCCTTTTTCAATCGCCCAATCTTTCATGGCGTTCGCAACTACATTGGCTAATTCGACGGTAAGCGGAGCTCCATTTTCAACTGTCTTTCGAAGGGTTTTGTACGTCTCCTTTGGAAGCCGCTCCTTCATAATTCTGTCATTAAATACATTAGAACCAAATACTTCGGTAATGTCTGCCATACGATTTCTCCTCATTCTAATTGAATTTTTGTTTCTGTCTAAAAAACTGGGCAACTGAAAAACAGTATTCTAGCAAAATTTATGCCAATGTAAAATAGTGTTTTTAAAAGGTAACGTAGCCAAGAAATCTCTGGCAGAAATTAACAAAAATGATTGTGAGGCACAAAATTGTTAAGTCAACAAAATCTTGACAATATCAAATTTTTACACCCAAACAAGATTCTTTACTTACTTCTTTTTGAAACGGCGGCACGTCTTGCTGCACTTATTTTAGCTCTGGCACTCTTTGAATGCGTGCGCCCATACATGGGATTATTCTTTCCTTTGATCCTTGCACTCATCTTCCTTTTTGCAGCGCTGGAATGCTTCTTACCATAAAAAGGATTTCCCTTCCCTGTCGCAATTTGACTCATCAACTTACGTGTCTTGGCACTATGCCGATGTTTTCCTTTTGCCGCCATCATTTCCTCCTGCATCATTTAAACTATGTTTTTATACTTCACTCACAACGGTACAATAATCATAAATTAGACGGCGTGCAATCAAAAAATGAATTGGAGCCATCGATTTCTTTTTTGTACCACTGCATCATAAATCTCAGGTTAAAATATATGCGATTGCGCAAATCCCGTAAACTGATTCGCATTCATAAAAGCAAGAAGGCTTTTTCAATGGATGGTTGTGCGCTAAAAACCGCGGCAAGGGATGAGGGATCAACCTCGTGAAGTGTTTTGTAAACTTGAAGCGCTTTTTGCTGGTCACCTTTAATCCAATAAGACCAGGCCAAATAACGAAGAGCACGGGGGTCATTGGGATAAATTGCAAGTGCCCTATGAGCGAGGCGAATTCGATTTGAGTATCGCCGTCCAAAATAATTAATCAGTCTTAAGTCGACGAGGAACATTAAATCTTTGCTTATATTAAATTCTTTAAAGATTTCCTCATAAGGCCGCTCCCGATTAAATTGCCACTTTGGAAAAGGGGTAATCAAATCCCTTTCGGCAATCTCATGGGCCAGCGCTTTCCCCACAAGTGAATGTCCCTTGATTGAAAAATGCACGTTGTCTTCAATAATTGGTTCGCCCAAAATGCCGCCCTGAACTTCATACGTCAAAATTTTCTCGGTATCGATGAGTTGAATCCGGCCGCTCTTTTGTAAGTCGTCCAAAATTTCCAGCGTAATTTTAGTAGCTCGACAGATGAGCAAATCATTGTCCCGCGCTTCTTCGAAGAATCGGAGGCTTGTTGTGAAATTACGTTTCTGAAAATAAACTTGCCCCAACCGGAATGAGAGAGTGGCATAGGTGGAATCGATTTGATAAGCTTGTTCATAAAAACTAAGGGCTCGATCAAAATCCCTTTGTTTTTGAGCTTCTTTACCCCTTTGATAAAACTCCTTCCATCTTGATAACTCTTCCCGAGTTAATATTTTAAGATGGTCTGAAAGGCCGGGTGGAAAATTTTTCAAGTTGCTGACCGGTTTAAAAAACAAGGTGGGAATCTTTTTTTGGTCGGACAAATTTTGAATCTTCAACACATTTTCTTTGAAGAAGGCGATGTTCTGCCAAAAATAAGGGTCATTGCGAGAGATGCCATTTTTACGGTCATTTTCTTTGGATGGCCATGTTTCAATTACTTTGTATTCCATTGCGTCTTCTTCTTTGCCGCCAGCTTTTAGCCTGAGATGTATTTGGATGACAAGTCGTGAGACAGCAGAAAAGAAATGGCTTTTGCGAGTCCATTTTCGTATTCGACACCCTAAAGTGTTTTGCCGCTGCTTGACTTCATCAAAGCGGTTTCCGGGCAGAAACGTATTGTGCCCCATGTAAAAAATAACCAAGTCGGGTTTGTAGGGAAGTGTGTCCAAATAACTATGGTAGTTGAAATAACTACCCTGTCCCATGCGGCCGAAATTGACAACGCGTATTTTTTTTTCTGGCAGGAAGTCGTGAAGATAAGCTTCAAGCCACCGGGATGGGCTTGAAGCTGGCGCATAACCAGCCCCATGAATTGTAGATTCGCCATAAGTGAATATGCGGTATTCTCCGGGAGGTTTTCTCGTGCTTAGCTTTTCATGGACCACAATATTTTCAACAAAAGTTGAAGCGCCTTCAGGAAATCCAAAAGCCGCAAAAATAATTTCTAGGGCGATGAAAAGAAATAACGGGGCCACAAGGCAGTAAAGCGCAAATGAAGCACCTGCCCGTTTTCTTAACTTTTTTACAGCAGACATTTTTTACAAACCATATTTGGAGAGCATTCGAATTTGCGTGAGTTTAACATTTGACCCAACCATGGTCAACTCTGCTAAAAATGGCCCATCAAAAATTAAACGCGGGGATTTTGAAGTCGCTGGCGCAATTCATGCAAAATTTGAAGACCCACATCTTGTTCACATTTACGGCTGTCAAGTCTGAGATTCAAAACCGAAAATAGTTCCCGCATCAAACGGTGGGAGTAACTGAGACGTTCGATGGTCGTGCCAAGGCTTTCCATAGCACCATAAAGTACCGATTTTGTTCTGTGAAGCGTTTCAGAATCAAGCTGGTTTGGATTTCTCGTAAATACCTCTTCAATCAATTGAAGGGCTTTATGAATAGCCTGAACCCCGTTCAGGTTAAGCTCCATTTCCTCAGTTGATGGACTCTTCGCTTTAATGTGGTTCATCCCTGCCTCATGATTTTTCATTGCTTATTTATTCCTTAAAACTAAGGGGAAGATTTTGAATCATTTTCCCACTGAAATTTGCGAAGTTAAAATCAGCGTGCTAGTCTTTTTAAAATGTTAAACCAAGATATTCCCCAAACCATGACTGAAATTCTAGTTGTCGATGACGACCAAAGCGTGCTCGCAAGCATCGGGACAGCGCTTCAAGAAAAAAACTACCGTCCTGTGCTCATCCATTGCCCCCTTGAAGCCATGTCCATTCTTTGGAATGACCCAAACCGTTTTGGGCTCATCCTTCTTGATTGGAAATTAAAATCCCATATTGATGGAGACATGGTTTTCCGATTATTCAAACGTTTCTTCCCAAATTCAAAATGTAAAACCGTGGTCATTTCCTCCCACACGGCCGTTGCTTCCAAATTCCTGATTCGTCACGGCGTGTATGAAACACTTAAAAAGCCATTCACCTGTGAAGCGCTTTATGACACGATTGAACGCGCGCTCAACTTAAAGCACCCTGAAAATCCGCGCGAACTCGCACCCATCGGCCAACTGAGCTGGAAAGAATTAAGGCAGCAGCAACTCGCAAATAAAATTGTAGATGCCATTGAAGCAACCCGCTCACTTGCTGAAGCTTCTCGCCTGCTTCACTGTTCTACGATGACGCTTCGTAGGTGGCTCAAGCTTGCTCAGCTTTATGATTTTGTAATTAAGAAAGAACGAAAACCAAAATGGAGATTACCCGATGCAGCTTAGCTTGTCAAACGTAAGTCATTTATTTGAAATAGGTTATGTCACATACTGCGTTACACTTTTCACCCTCAAATGGGTAAACGCTGTACCAAAAATGTTATGGTTCCTGGGTCAAACCAGAACAGGTTGTGAAATAAAAAATATTTTTAGAAAATTCTGTTCTTCGCCTGTGAAACAGCACCCTCTACAAGAGCTTCTAAAAACTCATTACCTCACTGTGTCATTCCCGCGAAAGCGGGAATCCACTGATTCTGGATCCCCGCTAAAAGCATGCGGGGATGACAAAGATACTATGAAGCAAAAAATACAATCTTGGTTGTCGATCTTTAGTAAATGCGAGATTCTTCGCGTTGCTCAGAATGACAAAGAAAGGCTCTAATGGAATTTTTAGGACATTACATGTTTCTTTCAGTGTGCGGGTATGCGACGGGAATTATTTGTCTCGGCCTTGGCATTCTCGTGCTCCAGGCAAATTCAAAATCGAAAGCATGCAGACTTGCTTTTTTATTTAACCTCTTCACTGCAATCTGGTCATTTTCCTATTCAACAATTTATTTGGTCACAATCGACCCATACGGTCTTTGGGTCAATCAGACGGCTGCATTTGGAAGTATGACGCTTAATAGTTTTCTCACACACCTCGTCCTTGTGCTGGTTCATCGTGAGCGAGAGAAACGAAAATTAATCAAATTTAATTATGGAATGGCGGGCTTGCTTGCCATCCTGATTTTTTCGACCAAGCTTATTGTTGCGGGGCACACGCCCAAACTTGATTTACCGGCATACACGGTCATCGGCCCTCTGTATTTCCTTGTTCCCGTCTACCTCTTATTTAATCTCTGTTACAGCCTCTATGAATTAGCCAAGGGCTGCGAACGGGAAAACAGTTTCAGGAAAAATCAGCTTAAACTATTTTTCTGGGCCACTGCAATGGGTTATGCGGCAGGCATACCGGCATTTCTTCTTTGTTTTGATATTCCGGTCAAGCCAGTCACCACTCCCCTTGTCGTGCTCTACCCCATTCTGTTGACTTACACGATTGTCAAACACCGTTTTTTTAATATTGAAAAACTGGTCAAGAACACCGTGATTTTCTTTCTCCTGTTTCTCCTGCTCCTCGCTACTGTTTGCATGGCGCTTTTTTTAATCAAAGAGCTGATGAGCCACGTCATCCATATTTCAGACGCACTCGCAAGAGGCATTGCCATTGCGCTTGCTATTAGTCTTTACGGACCGGTAAAAAATGGGCTTAGTCAACTGACAAACCGGCTGCTTTTTCAGCATGTTTACGATGCCGAGGTGATTTTTAGAAAACTCTCTGAAGACATGCTTCATTTTATTGAAACAGGAAGCACTGAGATGCTTGCCTCTGAAGTCACGCGCCGAATTGCAGACATTCTTGCCCTTGACCGAATTGGCTTTTACCTCAAAGTTCCAAATGGATTTGAACTCAAAGCCAAAATTGGCCGATTGGGCGGCAGTCATAAATTTATTCACAGCACCAAATCCCTCATCCTTTATTTTGACCGGACGCGCGCGCACCTCATCAATCGACACACCTCACGTGAGCTTCGAACTTTTTCAAAAACCTCGAAAGACAATCCGGTTCTGAGAGATTTAAAGGAAATCAAAGGCCGCGCAGCAATGGACCTTGCCGCAATGGGTGGCGTTGCCGCTTTTCCCATATTTGTCAGAAACCGTCTGCAGGCCGTGCTCATCATCGGCCGGAAAAAGTCAGACGCTTCTTGGAGTGACGACGAATTTATGATTCTCAAAAGTTTTACCGGCCACTTTTCACTTGCTCTTGCAAGCACCGAATACGCAGCCAAGCTGCGCCTTTCACAAGAAAAATTGTCAAACAGTTTTCGCGATGCAACCGCAGGCGCGCTTATTTCTGGAATTCACCATGAAGTAAGCAATCCCCTTCACGCCATGTCAATGAATTTGGAACTTCTTCGCGCAAAAATAAAACACCCTTTATTTATTGAGTACCCCAGAGAGGAAATAATCAGGTTTATGAATCGAATTTTTCACCGCCTGACTGAAGACGCCCAAACCATTGACCCAATTATTTGCCACCTCTCAAATCTGGCTAATAAAAAGCCGCTCGTCATCAGCCAAGGTTTAAATCTGTACGCCACGACTGAGAAAGCAGTTTCGCATCTTTTAAAGGAAGGAAGTATGGGTCACGTTCGTGTCCAGCTTGATATTGAAAAACATCTCACACTTGAGTCGGATGAAAATGCGCTCTATGAAATCCTCGTTAATTTAATCCGGAATGCTGAGCAGGCAATCAACGAACAGGGTGAAATCACCATCTCAGTCAGCGACCATTCCCATGAAATGGTCATCCGAATTCGTGATTCAGGTTCTGGGATTCCAGAAAGCCAGCGTGAGAAAATCTTCGAACCTTTTTTCACCACCAAGAGGAAAAACCAAAGCAATGGAACCAAGGGGACCGGAATGGGTTTATTTGTCGTGAAAGAAAATATGGAAGCGCTGGGTGGAACAATCAGCGTTGAGTCTGAAGTGGGTGTTGGAACAACCTTTGAACTTTGCTTCCCAAAACTGAAACCCGTGTTACCTACTGTGTCATTCCCGCGAAAGCGGGAATCCACCAATCCTGGATCCCCGCTTAAAGCATGCGGGGATGACAAAAACGTAAAACGCAAAGAACACAATTTTAATGACACGATCTTTGAGGAGGCAACCTCATGAACCCTGGTTTCTTTAATCCTTATGTCATTACTGGTTTTTTAACAGCACTTTCAACACTTCTGATTGGAATTTTTGTCTACACCAAAAATAAAAACTCCTCAATCCATCAGTCATTTTTGATTTATTCACTCGCAATTGTAGAGTGGGGATTTTTTACCGCCCTGCAGGCAATGCAAACAGAATTAAAATGGGGACTTCTTTGGGGAAAAATCTGTCAAATCGGCGCACTTCTGGTCCCTGTTTTCTTTTATTACTTTGCAACAAAAATCACTGGGCGTCCCAATGCCCGCCTATTTAAAATCGGATTAGCAACCGCTCTGTTGCTTATTGTCCTCACAATCAGCACATCTTATTTCATCCCAACATCACGGCAAGATGTGGGAGTCAATTTTATGATTTCTGCAGGACCCGGATACATCTGGATCATTACCTTTTTCTGTACCTTTGTGGTTCTGGGACTTTCTCATCTTTGGAAACACATGCACCTTTCAAGCGGGCCAAGAAAAAAACATCTTCAGTATTTTTTCTGGGCATCCGTGCTTGGTTACGGACTTGGCATCGTCAACTTTTTTCCTGTTTATGGAATCATGATTCCCCCCTACCCTTATTCGGCTTCTTGCGGCGCCATTTATTTTTGTGTTCTTGCTTACGCGATTTTAAAACACAAGCTCTTTGACATTGAGCAAATTGCCAAAAAAGTCACCATCTTCGGCATTCTTTTGATTGCAGTTTACGCGGCAGTCTCCACACTGATTTACACAATCGGCTGCCTGTTTAAGCCGCCGCTTCCCCTTTTGTCCGGAATTTCACTTGCGCTTGCAATGCTCATCTATGAACCGCTCAGGCAAACACTGACCCGGCTCACTGACCGATTTCTTCATCAATCAAAACTCGATTACAAAAACCTCATTGAACAACTCACAGACCGATTGATGCAAATTCACGACACAAGTGTTCTGGCCAGCGAAGTCGTGAATTATCTGACAGAGAAAATGGGGCTTGAATGGGCAGGGCTTTATATTCGGGAAGTGGGCGACCAAGAGTTTAAGCTGCGTTCAATTCAAAATGAATGCACTCTTTTTGAATTAAGTATTTCTCACCAATATGTTTCACTCATCCGAAACAGAAAAACTCCACTTGTTTTGAGTCCATTCGACACTGATTCCATTACTCCTGAGCTTAAAGCTGATTTGCGCAAGAAACGAATCGAAGCCATTGTGCCCATTCTCGTTGAAAATAACTTGTACGGCTTCCTGCTCCTTGGAAAGAAAAAGTCAGATGAGGAATTTACAACTGAAGATGAAGCGCTGCTTCAAACCCTGATGGAAGAAGTGGGAATGTTTTTTCTGTCGGCAAGACTTTTAGAGCGCGTGAACCGTTCCAATCTGGAGCTGGGTCAAAACCGGAAAATGACAGCGGTCACACAACTCGCACGTGGAGTTCATCACGAAGTGAGAAATCCACTTCACATTATGATTCGCTTTATTGAGAACTCACTGCGCTACCTCGCGGCTTACGACAGTTCGCTGTCACCTAAGTCTTTGTTTGAAAAAATTGAATACCAAATCACAATTCTTAAGGAACAAGTGGAACGAATCAAATGTTCGCTTAGCCGTTTCTCTGAATTTGCCAGGCCTGAGCAAGATGATGATTTCCAGTGTAAGCCGCTTAATCTTTCGGATGAAGTCAAAAAATTCATTACCCTTATGCGCGAGGGCCAGAAACTGGACCGAATCAAAGTTTTAAATTTCATCCCGGAACATCTTGATGTATTGGCGAGTGAATATGCACTTCAAGCAGTTCTCTTTAATTTGTTCAACAATGCCTTTGAAGCAATGGATGGTAAGGGCGAGCTCAGTTTCGCGGCACATTCAGAAGACGAATGGACAAGCTTCTCCATTAGTGACACAGGAAGCGGCATCCCTCAAAAAATCCTGCCGGATATTTTTGAGCCCTATTTTACGACCAAGACGCACACCGAGTCGGTGGGAATTGGTCTCACAATTTCAAAGCATCAGATTGAACGAATGGGTGGCACGATTCAGGCAGAGCCACTTGCTGGTAAAGGTGCGAAATTTACCGTCACACTTCCAAAAGCCATGAAGGAGGAAAAACAAGTTGCGTAGAATTTTAGTGGTGGATGACGAGCCCCGAATTACCGAATCCTTTGAAGAAGCTTTTGCGCTGGAAAAAAGCTTTGAAGTTGTGTGCGCTCAGGATGGAATCCGCGCGCTTGAGCTGATTCACAAAGTGCCGCTTGACCTTGTCATCCTGGATTGGCGGCTCAGAAGTGAGATTGACGGCAGAGATGTGCTTCTCCATCTCAAAAACGAGCATCCAGAAATGCTGGTTTATGTGGTAACCGCAAGCGTTCAGGAAGTGGAAGAAATCAAGGCACTCGGCGCTGACCGGTGCCTCCTCAAACCCTGCCCCAATCTGGTTGAAATGATTAAAGAACTTCCCGTCAATTAACTCTGAGCTGTTTCAAATAGTAATTTTACGGAAGGAATGGTTTGAGCTTTGCGGTGAGCTTTTCGGTGTCGCAAATATCCCCAGGCTTTTCGAGATATTCACGCACATTAAAACTTTCGGTTTCTTTTTTGAGTTCTTCATCCACGTAACCTGTAATTGCAACCACTTGCATTTCCGGCCTGATTTGTTTTGCAGCCCGAATGACATCAATACCACTCACACCGGTCGGAAGCTTCAGGTCGACGATGGCAAGCGTCCACGAACTCTCGCGAATTTTTCGAATTGCGCTTTCCCCTGAATGCACGTAGTCAACCGACACCCCAAATATCTCTTCTAAGTTTTCTTTTACGAGGAGACAAATGTCTTCTTCATCATCCACTAGCAGCACTGTTTTCATGAGCTCAAGTCAGCCTTTTTGATTGTACACCTTTGTCATTCCCGCATGCCGTTAGCGGGAATCCACAAATTCTGGATCCCCGATTAAAGATTTCGGGATGACATCATTTTAGGAACGACATGCTTTTCTGCGATTCCTAGATGTTGTTTTTTTGTCATTCCCGCATGCCGTTAGCGGGAATCCACAGATTCTGGATCCCCAATTAAAGATTTCGGGATGACATCATTTTAGTTTTCTGCAATTCCTAGATGTTGTTTTTTTGTCATTCCCGCATGCCGTTAGCGGGAATCCACTGATCCTGGATCCCCGACACTTTCGGAGAAGAACGTCGAGTTCTTCCCGAAAAGTGCTTCGCGCACATCATCGTAGACGGACATCAAGTCCGTCACGATGAGTACTGGCGCATTAGCGCCGGCACAGGCGCGAGCGTTAAAGATTTCGGGATGACATCATTTTAGTTTTCTGCAATTCCTAGATGTTGTTTTTTTGTCATTCCCGCGCGCTTTTAGCAGCACTCGCTCTCATAAAAATATTTTATTGAAAGCGAGTACAGTACCTAACAATCCATAAATACTCATGGGAAGTTAGGTACGGGAATCCAGTATTACATCAAATCCTTCCATTCAGGGTTTACTTTTTCAATTAGTGCGATTTTCCATTTACGGTTCCACTTTTTTAACTGCTTCTCTCTTTGTAAAGCAGCATTCACGTCCTGTGTTTCCTCATAATACACAAGACGATGAATGTTGTATTTTGACGTGAAACCGTCAATTGCATTATCTTTATGTTCTTGTACACGTTTTTCTAAGTTACCGGTAACTCCAATATAAAGGGTTCCATTGCGTTTACTTGCCAAGACGTACACATAGTAGAGCTTTGGCATAACTTGGGTTTTCATCTAGCTTGTCATTCCCGCGCGCTTCTAGCGGGAATCCACAGATTCTGGATCCCCGACAGAAACATTCGGGGATGACATCATTATCTAGCTTTGATTTTCTTCGGCGAGTGGCAGACGCATGACAAATTTTGCCCCGCCTTCAGCCGGACTCTCTGCTGTAACCGTTCCCTTGTGAACCGATTCAATCATGTGTTTGCAGACAAAAAGTCCCTGACCTTGGCCAACTGCGCCTAGGCTGTCCCCTTTTTTCTCTTTGGTTGAAAAACCCTGACCCCAAATTTTAGGGAGCACCTCCGCTGGAATTCCGGGTCCGTTGTCAGAAAATTCAATTCTAATCATGTTGGGGTCAATTGCGTCGCGGTC
>JAHFHD010000045.1 GCA_023247075.1 Candidatus Omnitrophota bacterium
GGGAATACGCGATATTTTGGCCAAGAGCCTTGGGAGCGACAATTCTATTAATGTTTTGAAGGCGACCCTTGTTGGTTTGCAAAGTATGAAAATGAAAAAAGAGCATGCCGTGCCTCAGAGTGGCGCAGAATTGGAATCTCAGTCCAAATGAAGAACAAGCATCCCCATAAAAAGAAAAGAAAGCGCGTCGGTCGTGGGCATGGCTCTGGTCATGGAAAAACTTCAACCAAAGGCCATAAGGGTCAGCGAGCACGTTCGGGCTTTACCATGCGTCCAGGATTTGAAGGAGGACAAACACCTCTTTATTTGAAAGTGGGTAAGAGAGGATTTAATCACCCTCGTCCTTTACGTAAAACATACGCGATTTTAAATGTTGATCAATTAGATCAACTAGGTGTTGATGAAGTAACTCAAGAGTGGCTCAAGGCTCGTGGTTATGTGGGGCGTTTGGATGCCGGGCTTAAAGTTTTGGGTCGCGGAGAAGTAAAACGTAAAATAACAGTTCACGCTCACCGCTTTAGCAGTACTGCCAAAGCAGCAATTGAAAAAGTTGGCGGAAGCGCTGTGCTCATCACAACTGCTTAACTAAGATGCTAGCAGCGCTCGGGAATATTTTTAAAGTTCCAGAACTTAGGAAAAAAGTTCTTTTTACGCTCTTTATCATAGTGGTTTATCGGGTTGGTGCGCATGTACCAACGCCTGGTATTGATGGCAATGCCTTGAATAATTTCTTCCAGCGGATTTCAGGTACGGCGGGAGGAAATTTGTTCAACATTATGGCGCTTTTTTCTGGCGGTGCTTTGCAGAAAGCCACCGTTTTTGCGCTTGGAATCATGCCGTACATCTCAGCTTCAATTATTTTGCAGCTTCTCACAGTTGTAATTCCTCAGCTGGAGCGGCTCGCAAAAGACGGCGGCGAAGAGGGAAGACGGCAACTGATTCAATACACGCGTTACGGCACTTTGGCACTTGCATTGATTCAGACATTTTTCATCGCACTCTGGCTTGAAAATCCAATGGCATTTCAGGGCACAGTCATTGTTCCCAATCCGGGATGGTCATTCCGGTTGATGACGATTTTGACGCTGACCACAGGAACAGTTTTCATTATGTGGCTCGGTGAGCAGATTGATGAATATGGAATCGGAAATGGGATGTCCATTCTGATTACCGCTGGCATTATCGAAGCAATTCCAACAGCGTTGATGCAGACATATTCACTTGTCCGCTTTGGCCAGTTACCTTATTGGAAACTAGCGCTTATGATTGCACTTTTTTTCGGTACGGTCATAGCAGTGGTTTTAATTATTCAAGGGCAGCGAAAAATTCCGGTTCAATATGCCAAGCAGATTCGCGGTCATCGGGTTTATGGAGGTCAAAGTACTTACCTGCCGCTTAAAGTAAATCAGGCGGGCGTGATTCCAATTATTTTTGCGCAATCCATTATTTTATTTCCAGCGACAATGGCTGGTTTTTTTCCAACTCAGAGTTTTTTGCGCTCCATAGCGACGGGACTTTCGCCCGGTTCCATTTTGTACACGTCGTTAACAGCATTTTTAATTATTTTCTTCACCTTTTTTTACACGGCCATTACGTTTAATCCGGTGGATGTCGCAAATAATTTGCAAAAGTTTGGAGGATTTGTTCCTGGGATTAGACCGGGGAAAAATACAGCGGAACATTTGGACTATTTGATGACCCGAATTGCATTTAGTGGGGCAATTTTTTTGGCGTTAATTGCTATTTTTCCAAATATTATTAATTCACCAAAAATTTTGAACATCCCTTTTTTAATCGCCCATTTTTTTGGTGGCACTGGACTGTTAATCATCGTCGGCGTTATGTTGGACACGATGAAAACAATTGAGTCTCAACTCTTGATGCGTCATTATGATGGCTTCATCAAGAAAGGGAAATTGAAAGCGCGAGTCAGGTAAAATGGAATTTCGCGTTGTCCTTTTGGGCCCGCCGGGCGCGGGAAAAGGAACGCATGCCCGAATTTTAAGTGAACGTTACAGTCTGTCGCATTTATCAACTGGCGACCTTTTACGTTCTCATATTCGAAGTGGGACGCCACTTGGGAAACGCGCAAAATCGTTCGTTGACAATGGAAAATTAGTACCGGATGAACTTGTGATTGAGATGGTCAAGGACAAGCTTCAGAGCGGATCAATTTCCAGTTCAAAAGGTTTTATTTTGGATGGATTTCCGAGGACTAGCGACCAAGCACATGCTTTAGAGAAAATGTTGAATCAGGTGAAGCGGCCAATTAATCTAGTGCTCGAATTTAATACCACCGAACCAATGATTATTGAACGATTGTCTGGACGACGTGCCTGTACAAATTGCAGTGCAAATTACCATGTGCGCAATATTCCGCCGAAGCAAGATGGGATTTGTGACCGTTGCGGAAGTGCGCTCATTCAGCGTCCTGATGACCAGCCAGCGACAGTGCGGGAGCGACTCAAAATTTATCGTGCAAGCACGCAGCCAATCGTTGATTTTTATAAAGAGCGCGGGGTTTTTCATACCGTAAACGGTGATTTGGAGGTCACCCCGCTTCAGAAAGAGTTGGAGCAGTATTTTTCAAAGTCATGATTTCGCTTAAGTCAAAAAATGAAATTAGTTTGATGGCGGAATCAGCAAAACGGCTCAAAGCAGTTTTTCGTGAATTGAAGAAAAATGTCCGGGCAGGAGTTACAACAGGTGAAATTGATGAAAAAGCCGAAGAGCTCATCCGAAACCAAAAGACAAAATCTGCATTTAAAGGATATCGCGGGTATCCGGCATGTGCCTGTATTTCTCCAAATGATGTTGTGGTGCATGGAATACCATCAAAAAATTGTCGGCTTGACGTGGGCGATATTGTGAGCGTAGACATGGGCTTAATTTATGAAGGTTATTACAGTGATGCAGCGCGAACTTGGTCGCTTGGCAATGTCACGAGCGAAGCTCAAAATTTAATTCAGGTAGCACGAAAAGCGTTTTATGTGGGGATGGCGGAGATGCAAATAGGGAATCGCATTGGGGACATGTCGCATGCCATACAAAGTTATGTGGAATCATGTGGATTCTCAGTGGTGCGGGATTTTGTGGGTCATGGAATTGGCCGGGCGCTGCACGAAGATCCGCAAGTTCCTAATTTTGGTACGCCGGGACGCGGGCCAAAACTTGAAGTCGGGATGGTGCTTGCAATAGAACCGATGGTAGTTGCAGGAAAACATGAAGTTGATATTTTAAAGGATTCATGGACTGTGGTGACGCGAGACCGGAAGCTTGCAGCTCACTATGAAGACACAGTTGCATTTACTGAGAAGGGACCTGTTAATTTGACGGGTCCTCAAGAGTATTCTGATTTTGAAGCTCCGGAGGATTAATTCGGGATGCCCAAAAAAGATGCAATTGAAGTGGAGGGAACGATTGTAGAGCCGCTTCCAAATGCAATGTTTCGTGTGGAGCTTGACAATGGGCATCGGGTGCTCGCGCACATTTCAGGGAAAATGCGAATGCATTACATTCGTATTATTTCAGGCGACCGGGTCAAGATTGAACTGTCACCGTATGATTTAACACGAGGAAGAATTACATTTAGAATCTAATACCTTGCTCCATTCAATTTTATGGGATCAAGGAAAGAAAAAGGACTCAAACTTATGAAGGTTCGTGCATCAGTTAAAAAAATTTGTGAGCATTGTAAAATTGTCCGTAGGAAACGGGTCGTTTACGTTGTATGCACCAATCCAAAACACAAACAAAGACAAGGGTAGTTTAAAAAGAAAAGAATATCATATGCCGAGAATTTTAGGAGTAGACATCCCAAATGAAAAAAGATTAGAAATTGCGCTCAAGTATCTTTATGGCGTTGGCCTTACTTTGTCGAAAAAAATTTTAAAGGAAGCAAACATCGACCCAAATAAAAGGGCAAAAGAGCTCTCTGACAAAGATGTGGCTCTCATTACCTCCATTATTCAAAAGTCAAATTTAAAGGTTGAGGGAGAACTTAGGCGAGAAATTCAAAAGAACATCAAACGTCTCATCGATATTCGGTGCTACCGAGGCTCTCGTCATGTCAAAGGACTTCCAGTTCGGGGTCAGCGCACTCATACGAATGCGCGGACACGCAAAGGAAAACGCAAAACAGTTGGCGGACTGAATCGAAAACCACCTACGGCTAAATAAAAGTAAGTCATCAAAGGAGAATAATTCAGAATGGCAAAGAAGAAATTAAAACAAATCTCAAAAGCGGTAGTTCATATTTTAGCTTCGTTTAACAATACTGTAGTGACGATTACGGACGCGGGTGGAAATACAATTTGTTGGGCAAGCGCTGGCAGCAGTGGATTTAAAGGTTCTAAAAAATCCACGCCTTATGCCGCTCAAGTGGCGTCTCAAGAAGCGGGGAAAAAAGCAGTAGAAAATGGCGTTAAGGAAGTGCAAGTTGAAGTAAATGGTCCCGGTTCTGGAAGAGAATCAGCCATCCGCGCGCTTCAAACAGTCGGTCTCCAAATTACAGCAATACGGGATGTAACCCCCCTGCCGCATAACGGATGCCGTCCACCGAAACGAAGGAGAGTGTGATTCATGGGTCGATACACAGGACCGGTTAACCGGTTGTCGCGCCGCGAAGGTGTGAATTTATTTTTAAAGGGAGGTCACCGGTCTAATGAACGTCTTGAAAAGCGAATCAGCAAGTTGCCGGGGCAAGCAACTGGGCGCAGATCAAAACTTTCTGATTATGGAATTCAGCTTCGTGAAAAGCAAAAACTAAAAAGAATTTATGGTCTTCTCGAACGTCAATTTCGGGTATTTTTTAGCCGCGCGGCCAAGAAAAAAGGAGTCACTGGAGAAACATTGATTCAGCTTCTTGAACGACGACTTGACAATGTTGTTTTCCGTCTATTTTTTGCGTCGAGTCGCAGAGAAGCAAGGCAAATGGTGGGTCACGGACATATTTTAGTGAACGGGCGCAACGTGAACATTCCCTCCTATTTAGTAAAGCCTGGAGACAAGATTGAGCCGAAGCGTAAAGAAAGCAATGTGAGCCGGATTAAAGCACGGCTTGAAATGTACAAAGATTTATCGGCACCCGCATGGCTCGCGCTTGATTCAGAACGCGCGGAAGCAACGGTGCTTCGGTTTCCGACAAAGGAAGATGCTGGTCTTCCAGTTGAAGAGTCATTTGTCGTTGAGTTGTATTCAAAATAATTTAAATAGCAGAAAATAGTTGTCATCCTGAGTGCCACTCTTGCGAGTGCGCAAAAGCGCGAGCGAAGGATCTAGCGTCAGAATGACATTGATGAGAGATGAAAGGTTAAGGAGGAACAAAATGGGAATTAGATGGAAAACATTTGAAATGCCAAAACGGCTTGAAACGGTTCAGGCGTCGCTTACCCCGATCTATGGGAAATTTTTAGCGGAACCGTTTGAGAGAGGTTTTGGAACAACAATTGGCAACGGTCTTCGCCGCGTACTGATTTCTTCGATTGAAGGCGCTGCGGTTACCCACATCAAGATTGACGGAGTGCTTCATGAATTTTCGTCAATCGAAGGTGTTTTAGAAGACGTGCCTCAAATTGTTCTGAATGTCAAAAAGCTTGTCTTGAAGTATCATGGCAAGCAGTCTAAGAAGATTGAGATTAACGTGAAGAAGAAAGGTGAGGTCACGGCGAAGGACATTCAAACTGATGAGACAGTTGAAGTGGTGAATCCGGATCTTAAGATTGCCACACTTACAAAAGATGTTTCATTCCGCATGGAACTTGAAGTGGCGAGAGGCCGCGGCTATGTTCCTGCTGATCGAAATAAGGAAGAGGGAATGGCTATTGGCACCATTGCCATTGATTCTATTTTCTCTCCGGTGACACGGGTTAATTTTTCGGTTGAAGATACTCGTGTGGGTCAGATTACTGATTATGACCGGCTCATCCTTGAGATTTGGACAAATGGAGCCATGAGTGCTGAAGAAGCGCTTCTTTATGCCTCCAATATTTACCAGAGGCATTTAGACGTGTTTGTTAGCTATGGCGAGCTTCCCGAAGAAGAGGAAGAAGAAGAGGAAGAAGACACTGAGTTTCAAGACATGATTCGAAAACCCATTACTGAACTTGAGCTTTCAGTCCGAAGTGCAAATTGTCTTGAAGCAGCTAATATCAAGACAATTGGTGATTTAATTCAGAAACAAGAGTCAGAGATGCTCAAGTACAAGAACTTTGGAAAAAAGTCTCTTTCTGAAATACAAGCCATTTTGACCGGCATGGGCCTCAGTTTGGGTATGGACATTGAAGAAAGACTTAAGAAGAAAAAAGAACTGGGAGTGTAAGGAGAAATTCGATGCGGCATGGACGTAGACGTGGAAGACTCGGAATTGTTCAAGATCACAGGAAGGCGCTTCTTCGGAATCTTGCCCGAAGTATTATTTTGCGTCAGCAAATTGTAACGACGCATGTGCGTGCCAAAGAAACTTCCAAATTTGTTGACCAATTAGTTACAATTGCAAAACAAAATACTCTCCATGCAAGGCGGGAATTAATTCGTAAGCTTGGTTCCGGCTCTGAAGATTTGGCGCGACGAATGCTTGACGTGATTGCCCCAAAATTTTCAGACCGCAAAGGCGGTTACACACGAGTGCTTCATTACAAAAATCGTGTTGGAGACGGAGCGTCACTTTCACTTCTTGAGTTTACGATTCCGGTTGTCCAAATCGCTGCTAAAAAGCGAAAGAAGACAAAAGAACCGGTAGATTCTAAAAAGCACGAACATCCTGAGGCTCACAAGGAAAAAGAAGCTCTGAAAGAAGAAGCCCCGAAGAAGGGTGGATTTTTAGGCAAGCTAAGACGTTTTCTTAAAGGGGATGACGAGCAAAAGTAAGCCGCCGTTCCAAAACCTTTCAAGCTAAATTGTATGACTTCCAATGTTGAGCAGTGTAAATCTGCGCTTACTGTGAAACTAGCCAATCGAGTTGAAAAGATAACTCCCTCGCAGACTCTTGCGATTGCAGCAAAAGCAAATCAACTGAAGAAGCAGGGAATTGACATCATCTCACTTTCTGCTGGTGAGCCTGACTTTGATACTCCCATTACCATCAAGCAAGCGGCCGAGCGTGCCCTGAGCGCTGGCGACACCAAATACACTCCTGTTTCCGGTACGCTTGAACTTAAGAAGGCAATTTCTGAAAAACTCGCAAGCGAAAATAAATTAAATTACGCTCCAGATCAAATCGTGGTCACATGCGGAGCCAAGCATGCGCTTTACAATACACTCCAAGTGCTGGTTCAGGAAGGAGATGAAGTCATCATCCCTTCTCCCTATTGGCTGAGCTACCCTGAGATGGTGGTGCTCGCAGGCGGCACGCCCGTCATTTTAAAAACCCGCATTGAAAATCAGTATTCATTTTCTATTGATGAGTTAAGAAAACAAATCACACCAAAAACAAAAGTATTGATTCTGAATTCGCCCTCAAACCCAACCGGCGCTGTGTTTCAGAGGGAGTTTTTGCTTGAGATTATCAAGCTCGCAAAGCAACATTCTTTTTTAATTCTGAGTGATGAGATTTATGAAAAACTTATTTTCGATGGCCTTCAGCATGAATCAATTGGAGCTCTAGACCCAGAAATTTTAAGTCGCACGATTACCGTGGGTGGTGCAAGCAAGTGTTATGCGATGACAGGGTGGCGGCTTGGGTTTCTTGCCGCACCAAAATACATCGCGGCAGCATGTGATTCACTGCAGAGCCACTCAACATCAAATCCAACTTCATTTTCGCAGGCTGCCTACACCTATGCTCTGAAGTACGTTAATGAAGAAGTTCAAACAATGAAGCGCGCATTTGAAAAAAGACGGGATTTGATGTGGCGGCTTTTAAGTGAGATTCCGCAGATTAAACCATTTAAGCCAAACGGGGCGTTTTACTTTTTTGTGGACATTTCTAAAACAGAGCTTGATTCTATGACTTTTACCAATCGGCTGATTGAGGAAGCGCGCGTCGCGGTAATTCCCGGTATTAGTTTTGGTCACGATGAAGCGGTGCGGCTTAGTTTTGCTACTTCTGAAGCGCAGATTGAAAATGGGTGTCAACGCATTCGTGAATGGTTGAAAAAGATTTAGCCTTTAAAGTCACCCGCTTTCGCGTGGGTGACATCATTTCTCAAGACCATTTTCTAACATCACTTTCCGATTTAAATTACCAAAAGGTTGAGTTAGTTGAAGAGCCTGGTGAATACGCACTCCGAGGCGGCACAATTGATCTTTACCCCATTTCTTACCGCTCTCCAGTCCGCATTCATTTTCATCTGGATTTGATTGAAGCAATCCGCGATTACTCACTTCATGAAGGCAAAAGCATCACGACATTTGAAGAAGTCTTTCTCTTACCTTGTCATGATTCCTTTCTCAAAAAGCGCACACGCTTCAAAGCCCACTCTGAAGATTTTGACCCGGTTTATGAGCTTGATGACATTCGTCCGGGAGATTACGTCGTCCATATTGAATACGGCATTGCTCAATTCTTAGGACTCAAAACCCTTAGTATTTCAGGCGCTAAGCGAAAACATCTCGCACTTGAATTTGCTCAAGAGGAAATACTTTATTTGCCCTTTGACCAGTACCAGCTGCTTGAGCGCTACTTGGGCATGGAGGGAAAAAGGCCGGCGCTGACTCGTCTTCACACCAAACAGTGGGAACGGGTGAAGGAGCGCGCGCGTAGGGCAACGCGTGACGTGGCAAAAGAATTGATTGGCATTGAAGCGAAACGAAATACAAGCTCTGGTTTCAGTTTTCCACGGCATGAGAAATGGGAAAAAGAATTTGAAATGTCCTTCCCATATTCTGAAACTCCAGACCAAAGACGAGCAACCGATGAAGTGAAGCAGGACATGGAAACAGACCGTCCTATGGACAGACTTCTTTGCGGAGACGTTGGCTTTGGGAAAACTGAAGTTGCGGTTCGTGCAGTTCATAAGGCAGTGCTTGGCGGAAAACAGGTGGCATTTCTCGTACCGACAACGCTTCTTGCCGAACAGCACTATTTAACATTAAAGAAGCGCTTTGAGACCGAATCAATTGAAGTAGAACTTCTTTCGCGCTACCGGACGCGCGCCGAACATCGAAAAGCGCTTGAGGGACTCAAGCAGGGAAAAGTGGACGTGATGATTGGAACTCATCGGTTACTCTCAAAAGACGTGGTATTTAAAGACCTTGGACTTGTTATTATTGATGAAGAGCAGCGATTCGGCGTTCGCCACAAAGAACGCTTCAAAGGAATTCGAACCTCAACTGATGTCTTAACCTTAACGGCAACGCCTATTCCCCGGACGCTTTACATGTCGCTTATGGGGATTCGCAATATGTCCGTCCTTGAAACTCCGCCTCAAGTGCGCCTTGCGGTACACACGGAAGTTCTTGAATGGGAGCCTGAGCGGATTCGCCGTGCCATTCAAAATGAATTGGACCGGAAAGGACAGATTTATTTTGTCCACAACCGGATTGAATCAATTGAAAAAGTGCATCGGGAACTTAAGACGCTCATGCCGCAGGTTCATTTTTCAGTTGCACACGGTCGTCTCAAAGCAGATGCGCTTGAGCGGGTTATGTCTGAATTTATTGACCACAAAACGGACTGCCTGATTTCAACCAACATCATTGAATCTGGAATTGATATTCCGAATGTAAATACGATTCTCGTTAACCGAGCCGATTTATTTGGACTCTCCGACCTGTACCAATTGCGTGGCCGCGTCGGGCGTTACCCAAAGGTCAGGCAGGCTTACGCATACTTCCTCGTTCCAAAAGACTGGGTATTGACTCAGGATGCAGAGAAGCGCCTGCAAGCAATTGAGCGGTTTAGCGAACTAGGGTCTGGTTTTAAAATTGCGCTTCAGGACCTCGAAATTCGCGGCGCTGGAAATCTCCTTGGACATGAACAAAGCGGCTACATTTTCCAGGTTGGTTTTGATCTTTATTGTCGGATGTTAAAGGAGGCTGTTGTTGAAGAGAAAAAATCCGCAGGCAAATGAGCATGAATTTTAAATTGAATTTTAAATTCTCATGATTGAAAAGGCAGTGGCTCTGTGGTATGGTACCGCCATGAAACAGACATTGATTCTTCTTGCCGGACTTTTAATTTCACCTGTTTTACTTCAGGCCCAAACTGCTGCACCTATTGCACCTGCTGAAGCTCCTCAATTGGTTGACCGTGTGGTCGCTGTTGTTAATAATGAAGTCATCACGCAAAGCGAATTTGATTTGGTGTTCCAGCCCATTTATGCACAAGTCAAAGAACATTCCACCGGTTCCGAATTTCAAAAACAAATTGGAGAAATTCGCCTGAAATTGCTCAACCAGATGATTGAAGACAAATTGGTCTACCAGGAATCGAAAAAACTTGGAATCGAAGTTTCTGATTCGGATGTGGCGGAGCAGCTGGGAGAAATCAAGACTCAGTTCCCCGACCAGCAGACATTTGAGAAGGAGCTTAAAGTCTCTGGTCTTTCTGAGGAAAATCTAAAGAAGCAGCTACGCGAACAAATTGCAATTACCCGCCTCCATCATCAGGTGATTCGTGGAAAGGTTGCCGTTCCTCCAACTGAGGTGGAAAATTATTTTAAGGAACATCCAGACGAGTTTATTGAAAAGGAGCGAGTCGAGGTTTGGTCGCTCACGCTTCAAAAGGACATTCAATCGGTAGAGAAAGGTGTTGCAGACGAAAAAACAAAAAAGAAAGCCGAAGAAATCTTAGCCTTACTCCATAAAGGGGAAGATTTTGTGGCGCTTGCGAAACAATATTCTCAAGATTCAAGTTCTATGGCAGGTGGTTATGTGGGCTTTGTCGAAAAAGGTCATTTTTTTGAAGAGCTCGATTCAATCCTCTTTTCTCTTCCTCAAAATTCAATTTCTGAAGTAATTGAGTCAGAACGTGGTTTCCACATCTTCAAAGTGGGCAAAAAAACGCCACGGGTTGAAAAGTCGTTTGAAGAAATACGTGAAAAAGTTGAGGACAAGCTATTTAAAATCAAAGCGCATGAACGATTTGTAAGCTGGATGGAGGAACTGAAGAAACAAGCTTACATCGCCGTCAAATAATGAAACCCGTTGTTGCAATCACCATGGGTGACCCGGGCGGAATTGGCCCCGAAATCATTCTGAAATCCATTCACAAAAAGCACTTTAAAAATTCCCGCCTGCTTTTAATTGGAAGCACTGACGTTTTTAAAACTCAAGCAAAACGCGCGCGTCTTCCTTTTAATCAAAATCATTTTCCAATCTTAGAATCAATCCCTAATGTCGGTATGGATTTTAAATTTCCAGTTTCTTTTTTAGATGTTACAGCGCAAGCAAAAGCGCTCTACAAAAAAAGATTTGATGTAACGCGCGGCGATTGCCAAGTACAAATTGGAGCTGTGGCTGCTTGGAATGGTTGTCTTGCACTCACAGCGCTTGAAGTAGCAGCCAATCTCGCCCATCGTAAATGCGTGAAGGGAATTGTAACGGCGCCGATTCACAAAGAAGCCGTTCGGCTTTTTGTGCCTCGCTTTCGTGGTCATACTGATTATTTGGCTGAATATGAACAGGTCAACCGCTACGCCATGATGTTTGTCAGTCAGAGGTTGCGGGTAACGCTTGCTACGATTCATTTGCCACTCAAGAAAGTTTCACGTGTGCTCACGGCTAACAAAATTCTTTCAAAAATTGAACTGACTCATGATTTTCTGAGTCACTATTTTCGAATCAAATCACCTAAACTTGCGGTGTGCGCATTGAATCCACACGGCAGGGAATTTGGTTCAGAGGAAGACCGGGTGATTTTGCCTGCAGTAAAGGCAGCGCAAAAAAAAGGAATTTGTGTGACTGGTCCCGTTCCAGGTGACCAGGTATTTTTTGAAGCGTTTCATGGCGGTTTTGACGCAGTGATTGCGATGTACCACGACCAAGGACTTGCTCCTTTTAAAATGATTGCTTTTCGTGACGGTGTGAATGTCACACTTGGCCTTCCTTATTTAAGGACTTCACCTGACCACGGAACTGCTTTTGACATTGCATACCAAAATAAAGCGTTTCCGAATGCTCTTGAAAATTCAATTAAGCTGATTGACCAAAGCTTTTCGTAGTTTCGCGAATGATGGATGTCAGCGTCATTATTCCTACATTTAATCGTGCGTCTGTACTCAAGCGCGCGATTTACTCTGTCACAACACAAAAAAATATTTCATTTGAAATTTTAGTGATTGATGACGGTTCAACAGATGAGACACGCGAATTGGTTGAACATTTAAAAAGCAGCTTTCCAGAAATCCGCTACATAACTCAATCAAACCAGGGTCCTTCAGCTGCACGTAATCTTGGAATTAAAGAATCTAACACCTCATTCCTTGCTTTTCTTGATTCAGATGATGAGTGGCTTCCTGGGAAGTTGAGCGCACAACTTGATTTTTTTAAGGCACACCCAGATTCTTTGATTTGCCAAACTGAGGAAATTTGGATTCGGAATGGACGCCGCGTAAATCCCATGAAGAAACACAAAAAACATGGCGGTCTGATTTTTGAGCGTTGCCTCGGGCTTTCTCTCGTAAGTCCATCCTGCGTCATGATGCGCCGTGAGTTTTTTGATGTTGTCGGCCTTTTTGATGAGTCATTTCCGGCTTGTGAAGATTATGATTTGTGGCTTCGTGCAAGCGCACAAATGCCGATTGAACTAGTCCCCAAATTCTATGTGCGCCGCTACGGGGGACATCCAGATCAACAGTCCCGTAAATTTGAAGTGATGGACAAATTCCGAATTGAAGCAATCAGGAAACTTTTAAAATCTGGAATCTTGACGGAACACAATACAGCTCTCGCACATACGGAGCTTATGCGCAAGCACAAGGTAATTTATTTGGGGGCTAAAAAGTGGAGAAACTTAGAACTTCTAAAGTGGTGTGAGACAGTGCTTGAAGAAAACAAAGGGGAGCAGAAGACTGCTCCCCTTTGAGTGAGTTTACCAGGTTACTATTTGGTGAATGAGTCGGTTCCGCCTTCTGGAAGAGGAACGTCAATACTTAGAGGAAACGTAACGACGTGGAGGATTCCACCAGCAGTATCAAGCACTGCATTGGCAATTCCCTTGATGAAGGCCCACGGTGCTTCTTTGCCCTCTTTCTTAAAACCGTCGTAAGTTTCTGTTAAAATTTCAGTCCACCCAAGGAACGTGTTCTTTAATCCAAAGAGTAATTTTTCTTTGGCAACTTCACCTTTACTTCCCTTACTGCTTTTCCATGCACTTGCTTTGATGTCCAAGCTGCCCATGCCAGCATAGGCAGGGGTAACTGAAATCACGAAAGCCAAAATAAACAGCCACAAGCTAATCCGTTTTGTCATTTTTTTCCTCCCTTGTTTCTACTTTGACTCAAAAAGACATTCTTGAACATATGCAATGCTTCTCAGATTTTCGTCCCTTTTAATTTAAACTTTAATAGTGAATCAACAAAAGGCCTTCCAAGAAGCCGCTTAATTGCCTTTTGAGATTCCTCATGTTAAAGTCGCAGCTATGACCCAACTTGAGCTTCTAAAAAAATATGGTCTTTCGATTCGAGGAACACGCGGACAACATCTATTAATTGACGAAAACATTCAGCGCAAAATTGTCGAGTCAATTTTACCCGAGGCTTGCACGGTTGAAATTGGCTCTGGTTTGGGGGCGCTTACACATCTCCTTGCGCTGAAGGTAGAACGCTTGATTGGAATTGAGAGCGATATTCGGTTTATTGACATCTTAAACCGTGAACTTAAATCCAAGCACAAAAATTTGGAGCTAATTCACCAAGACATCCTCGAAGTAAACTTAAAAGAGTTAGCAAGTAGGAATAAAAAGCTGCAAGTCGTTGGCAATTTACCTTATTACATCACCACCCAAATCCTTCTTCATTTAATTAAGTACCGCTCGCTTGTTTCACAGGCGACACTTATGGTGCAAAAGGAGATTGCGGAGCGGATGTTTGCGGTTCCCGGAACTAAAGCATATGGGCGGCTCAGCATTTTGATGCGCTATTATGCAGATGGTAGGAAACTATTCGACGTCTCAAAAAATTGTTTTTTGCCAAAACCAAAGGTTGATTCTTCAGTTGTTCAGCTTGTTTTTTCAGAGCGCTTTCCCCAATCAAACCATGGCGAAGCTTTTTTTGAAATTGTTCAGGCAGCTTTTGGAGAGCGTAGAAAACATATTCTTAATGCGCTTACAGATGGGCTTGCAAGGCTGAGCGCATGGGAGCATTTGAACAGAGAAGAAGTCAAAGTAGTTTTGAATCAAGCAGGTCTCAATGAAAGTTTAAGAGCAGAAAATCTGTTCATCGAGGATTTTATGCGTTTAACCCTAAGAATGGCCCCACTCAGACAAATGCCGTCCGATTTTAACACCTAAAATAAGGTGTTAATTCTCTTACTTCCAGCCAAAATAAGCATCTTTTATGTTTGAGTTGTGCTAGCATTTAACTTCATTTTAAGGAGTTTCGTCATGCCCGAAAAAATCAATTTGGATGTGGTTGCCCAGCTTTCTCGTCTTCGCCTAAAGCCTGAAGAGCGCGAGAAGCTTTCAAAAGAGCTTGAGAAAATTGTGGAATACGTGGATGAATTAAAAGGCCTTGAAACAGGCAATGCTCCGGCGGAAAGTCATCCTCATCAAAAGGAAAATGTATTTCGCGAGGATGTGGTCATTCCTTCAAACATTCGGGAAGCAGTGCTTATGCATGCGCCAAAGCGCGAAGAAAATTTCTTTAAAGTTCCCAAAATTATCGAAGGTTCGTAAAGTAATTTCATATTGAGCCAATCAAATGACTGACATTTTTCGCCTCACATTAAAGGAAGCGCTTAGTTTTGTCCGGGGTGAGTGCTCAAAGTCTGACGAACTTGTCACAGCACTTGCTTCGCGTGTTCGAGTCTTTGACCCAAAAGTAAAAGCATATTTGCGCTTTGATGAAGGGAGACTTTCAAGCGCGAAAGAGAATCTTAGACAAGGCCCACTTTCCGGTATTCCTGTTTCCATTAAGGACAATATTGTTACCACAGGCTGGGAAACCACTTGCGCTTCAAAAATCCTTTCTGGTTTTATTCCGCCTTATGATGCAACGGTAATTCAAAAATTGAAAAACGCTGGTGCAATTTTATTCGGAAAATGCAATATGGATGAATTTGCTTTTGGTTCTTCAACTGAAACCTCCGCTTTTTTCCCCACACGAAACCCATGGAATCTGGATTATGTACCGGGTGGCTCAAGCGGCGGCTCAGCAGCTTGCGTGGCAGCTGACATGGCGATTTGCGCTTTGGGCTCTGACACAGGCGGTTCTATTCGGCAACCAGCGAGTTTCTGCGGCATGGTTGGTTTAAAACCTACTTATGGCCGCGTGTCCCGTTACGGCCTCATCGCATTTGGTTCCAGCCTTGACCAAATCGGTCCCATTACAAAAACTGTGGAAGACGCCGCCATTTTGCTTGGCGTGATTGCCGGGCATGACGAGCGAGATTCCACTTCAGCCGATGTGCCTGTTCCGGATTACAGTTCATTTTTGTCGAAAGAAGTCAAAGGATTGAAAATTGGAATTCCAAAAGAATTTTTTCAAGCAGGGCTTAATCAAGAAGTGGAAAAGGCTGTTCGCAAAGCTGCTTCTGTTTTAGAAGGGCTTGGCGCGAAGTGTGTGGAGGTGAGTTTGCCGCATTCCCGCTACGCAGTTTCAGTTTATTATGTAGTTGCGGTCGCCGAAGCAAGTTCCAATCTCGGCCGATTTGACGGAGTCGAGTACGGTTTCCGGCATGAGTCTAGTGACCTTAAAGAAATGTATTTTGAGACACGTAGTCAGGGATTTGGTAGT
>JAHFHD010000130.1 GCA_023247075.1 Candidatus Omnitrophota bacterium
TAAATCAATCTGTGAAAGATTACTATTCACCGCGCTCGTAACCAAAGGCATCGTCCCCTGAGTTTGAGTGGGCGCATTGGATACCGGAGCTGTTCCGTTTCCCCCACCCACTGGGACTTGAAATCCTTTTTTCCCATCTAGCAGTGAGTTTATATCTGTATTATTTGTAGGCTTCCCATAATTAACAACCCCATTCTCAATCGCAAATCTGGGATCGACGCTAAGGTTTTTGGTGTTACCGAGTGCATTAGGAATGTTGTAATTAACCCCATTCCCATAAGCATCATTGTAGTCAGCGTAATATGACTCGCTAGAAGAATATCGAGTTAATGAAACTCCATCGGTCGGATTATTCACAAAGATATTATGATCAACACTAGTTCCTTTTCTTACCTGATCCCCTCGGAGGCCGGCGGAGATTGCGCCTGCTTTCCCTACAATTGTATTATTCCGTATCCGACCTGAAATTTTATAATAGTAAATTCCACCATTCCCATTATTTCGAATGAGATTATTTGTGACATTGACAGTTCTATTTATAGTTGCATCTCCCGTCACATAGATTCCATACAATTTTGCATTCTGAATTGTCAGCCCTTCAATATTGATGTTGTTGCGTCTGTAAACATACACGCCATAATTTCCCGTAATATTGAGAATCGTATTGTCCGGATTTTCTCCGATGATCCTCATGCCATCTCTCGGGATACTGATTCCGTCAAGTTGATAAGTGCCTGATGTAAAAAAAAGGGTGTGGACAATGGAGCCCGGGGCCAACGCTTGGTTAATTTTGCTCTTATAATCTTCTCTGTCATTAAGCACTGTCACTCTTGAATCATTGAGATAAATCATGTCGCCGCTAAAAGTTTGGTGGTAAGGGACAGCCATCACAAATGTCTGTGTTACGGGTGGATTAACTTGATCCGTGGCAGTAACTGTAATCGTTGCGGTTCCTGATTGACCTGCTTTTAAATCCAATGCAAGCTGGTGATTGTTCACGCTTCCAGTTACAAGTCCCGGATTACTCGACACGGCTGAATAAGATAAAGCGCTGTCAACATCCGTGAAGTATGGGGATAAATCAATCGATGAAACGGAGCCATCCGCCCCTACCGTAATCTGAGGCATTGTTCCTTGAACTTGGACGGGATCGTTTACCGGAATAATATTCACCGCAAAATTCTTTTCGACAGGTGTATTGACTCCGTCGCTCGCAGTGACCGTAATGACAGCTTGTCCCGATTGATTTGCCTTTAAATCAAAGAATAGGTTCTTTCCATCAACTAACCGCACCGTCACAAGATCCTCTTTGTCCGATCGAGCAGAGAAAGTTAAATTGTTCTTGTCGTCCAAAAAGTAACTCGAAAGATCAATTGATGATATTGGCTGATCCTCATTTTGCACCTTCGTTGTGAAATTTCGTGTAAGCACAGGAGGTTGATCGACCGTAGTTCCAGTTGAAGGCGAGAGCGCTCCATCCATCAAATGCGCCGTGTCTCCCGTTAAAGTTTGAATTTGAGTTGTATTTGTAGTTGGTGCCGCGTTAGGATCAACGGTCGGCTGCTCTGTTGTTGATTGGCTCGAAAGTGGATCGGACGCCCAAGCAAGACTGGGACAACCGATTTGTCCAATCGAAAATGTGATAATCGTTATGCCTGCCGTTAGCTTTATTATGAGTGACTTTATAAATTTGTTCATCATTTCCTAAGCCATTTTTTAATGCTGTGAAATGGCGTAAAATAAATGTGTCACCCATCTTCTTTCTTGTCCAATTTATTAACATATGTTTTTAAGACTTCTGACAGATAAAAACGCTTGCTAAGGGACTTTAGGAAGTAGGCAATTCGGGCAAGCTGTACACATTCAGTAAGCGTTCAGTAACCGTTCAGCCGCCCGGCTGTCATCCTGAGGATGCGTTCCAAGCGAAGACGAAGGAACTAGCGAACCCCAGATCCTTCGGCCGTTGCTTAGGACACTGGCCTCAGGATGACAGGGTACCTGAACAGCTACAGCTGTAAGCATTCAGAGCCGCAGTCACTGCAATGGAGGGAAGGGGGAGACTACGAATTTTTCTGGGAAAACTGGAAATTTCGCAGCAGATTCACTTCTTTGGTGCGGAAAAAGACTGGGGCTTTATTTCTTTTGGGAATCGAGCTTCATTTGTTCTAGACTCGCGCGTGCAAGCTCATTTCCTGGATTCAGCTCAAGTGCTTTTAAAAGCATGCCCTTCGCCTTCTCGAGCTCTCCTTGGTCACGATGGGCGAGGCCCAAGTAAAGAAAAGCATCTGCGTAGCGCGGGTCAAGTTCTGTTGCTTTTGTGTAGTGACGAATTGCATTGCCAAACATTCTTTTCTCGTGGTACGCGCGCGCCAATTCATAATGAACTTCACTTGAATAGGGCGACGCTTCGAGTGCTTTTTTCAAAAAATCAATTTTCCGGTCCAAGTCGCCGCGCTTTCCATAAGAAATTGCGATGCGGCGGAAAGTCTGAACGTCTTCTTCATTTCTCTTAAGCGACCCCCAGTAGTACTCAAGCGCCTTATTTAAATCCTGACCATTTTCATAAAGCGCGCCCAAATAAAAATAGGGCCGCGAATACTCTGGCTTCGCGTCAATTGCTTTTTGGTACGACTCGATTGCATGAGTCACATCGCTTCGCCTTTCATAAGCTTGACCGAGCTCCGTAAGTGCCCGTGCATTGCCCGTAGATTTTTCGACCACATCCTGCCACATTTTAAGGTCGTCATTCCAAAGACGGTTTCTCAAGACAGTTAAAACAGAAAAAAATGAAAGAATCAAAAACCACAAAACCATCCGTGATTTCCCGTTGTCATTCTTAATTAAAGCAACTGAAACAGAAGAAAAGACTAAAGAAGAGCCAACCATGGGTAAATAAAGCGAATGCTCTGAGAAAATCTGAGGCTCAAGAAAACTTTGTGAGCTCATCCCGAAAGCAAGGAGAAACCAGAATACGCCAAAACCAAGCGGTTGATTCTTGCGAGCAAACAAAACACCTATTCCAAACACAGCAATCAATAGTCCAAGTGCTGCACAAGAAAGCACGTCCCAATTATGAATCCATTTGTCGCCATAATCTAAATTTTGATGAAGCGGCGAAAATAGAAGCTGAAGGCTTGTTAAAAATGAGTGAAGCTTTGTGTTTGCCCAGTCAGAATCAGAAACTAAATGAGTGCCGTTTGGAAAGCTGTCAATTAAATGCCTCAAAACATCAGCGCCATAAAAGAGGCACAGGACAGCAAAACTCGCCGCAAAATAGGAGATGAGTACAAAGATTCTGCGCAAGTCACTCTTTGTTTGAGGCGGAGTTTGAAATAAAAAGTATTCACAAGCAAGAATGACAAGTGGGAGTGAAAAAGCGACCTTGCCTGAAAAAAATGCAGCGAAGGCTGCCAAAAGCGAGAGGACGAAGTTGCGGGTCTTTCCACCAATTCTCCATTGAATGTACCCAAGCACGGAAGCAACATAAAATAAAACAGCTAGGCAAGTTTCGCGCTGCGTGATGTAAGCAATGCTCTCAGTTTGAACTGGATGCGCTAAAAAAAGAAGCGCTCCGATTAAAGAAACCTCATGCTCCGGATATTTTTTGCTTCCCCTTTTCCCCTGCTCCGCCTTGAAAACAGCAAGCAGCAGAAAATACACAAGAATCGAGACTCCAATATGAATCACCACATTGACTAATCGATAACCAAAAGGCGTCAAACCATGAACATAATAATTAAGCGCAAAGGTAAATCCGGTTAGAAAACTTTCTCTCGCAGCATTCCAAATCACATGCCACGCAAATGGATTTCGCGCCGCCGAATTTTCTACGACCTTTGAAATGTCCAAAAGATAAAAAGGGGCCCAAAGTGCGTGGAAATAGAGAAGAAGACCTAAGGCGAAAAGAGGCAGAATAACGCGTTTTATTTGAGTGCTCATAGGGACGGCGATGCCTTAATTATCGGCTAAGCATTTAATCCCTTTAAATCCACCGGTGTTTTGATTTTTGAAAGCGGTACAAAGAAGAGGTGTCTATTTAGCTTTATGAAGTTACTGCCTTATTTCTTTATTTTGTCATTCTGAAGGAGCCCCGCAAATTTATTCTGCGGGGCGAACTGACTTGTCCGCCAGTATTTTGGCGGAAGAATCTTGCAATCGCGAGATCCTTCTCGGAGTTTACCCTGAGCGCTAGATCCTTCACTCGCGCTTTTGCCGGCGCTAATGCGCCAGTACTCATCGTAGACGGACTTGATGTCCGTCTATGATGATGTGCGCACTCGCAAGATATGGCGTTCAGGATGACAAGTGAAGGGCTCAGGATGACAATTAATGGGGAGTTCGGAGGGCTAAACAATTACAAGAAGAGTGAGGGAAGAAATAAATTTTAATGATGCAAATTTTTTTTTGTTTTTAAAGTGCTTTCCAAAACTGCTTTTTGTGAACGTAATTCTTCCTTTTGATCTTGGAGCTGAAAACGCAAACGTTCCAGGTCTTCACGGCGGGATTTCTCACGAAGATAAGCTTCCTCAAGTTTTTTCAAATCCTGCTCTGCCCTGAGACGTCTGTCTTCAAGACGCAAATAATCCTTTTCAAGATCTGCGCGGCGGGATTTTTCTTTAGTCAATCCCGCTTCCAAACGTTTCACTCGTTGCTCAAATTCTTTGCGCGCCGACTCATAAGTTTCGGCATATTCTGCCGCACGTTTCTGGACATCTGTTTCGACTGTCGCTCGCGGAGCCTGCTCTGGCTGCGGTGAATGAAGAGGTTCTGTTGTGTCACCACCAAGCAAGCTGTCAAGACCGCGACCCAAACCTTGCCGTTTGTGCTGGACTTTTGGCTTTTCAGAGCCTAACTCAATTTGTGAAATAGTTTCATTTGCGTTCAAAAGTTCCTTGCGCAAATTCTTCATTTGAGCCGTTTTTGCCTCAAGCGTTTCCACCAATGCTTCTAATTTGTCCTCAAGCGTTTCCTTCGTTTCACGGTAAGAACGCTCAAGCTCAAGCCGCTTTTGATTTTCCCGCCGCAAATCTTCTTCAAAGCGCCTGCGCGCTGCCTCAAGGCCTTCAATCCGCTCACGTCCTTCCCGACGCGCCGCTTCCAACTTACGCTCTAATTCTTCTCGAGCGTCTCGCAAACGATCTTCCGTTTCTTTTCGGCGCGCTGCCTCAACCGTCAAAGCACGCTCAATTGATTCGCGACCCGCATCTAATGCCTCACGCTGAGTGGCAAGAAGTTCACGTGCAGCTTCAAGCTTTTCCTGAAATACACTCCTTGTTTCCGCTTCACGACGTTCTAACTCACGGCGTTTTGCAGTCTCTTCTTCTAAGGATTGAGTGAGTGAAGCCTGTTTAGTTTCAAGGGCTTCTTTCTCTTCTTCAAGGATTTGAGTTTTGTTTTGTTCTGATTCATAAGAGGTGTTTAAAGCATCCAGGGTTTGAATTAATCTTTCTTTTTCACTGGTAAGCAGTGAAAGTGTGTTTGAGCGTTCTAAGAGAGTGGTTTCAAGTTGAGCTCGGTTCTCTTCAACTAAAGCAAGTTCAGTGGTGAGGGTTTTAGTTTGAGCTTGTTCATCCGTTAAAGCAGCTTTGAGGGTTGAGAGGTTTAAAGCTGTTTCTTCTGCTTCATGCATCAACTCACGGCGTTTTGCAGTCTCTTCTTCTAAGGATTGAGTGAGTGTGGTCTTCTGTGTTTCAAGGGCTTGCTTTTCTTCTTCAAGGATTTGAGTTTTGTTTTGTTCTGATTCATAAGAGGTGTTTAAAGCATCCAGGGTTTGAATTAATCTTTCTTTCTCATGAGTAAGCAGTGAAAGTGTGTTTGAGCGTTCTAAGAGAGTGGTTTCAAGTTGAGCTCGGTTCTCTTCAACTAAAGCAAGTTCGGTGGTGAGGGTTTTAGTTTGAGCTTGTTCATCCGTTAAAGCAGCTTTGAGGGTTGAGAGGTTTGAAGTAGCTTCCTTTGCTTCATGCATCAACTCACGGCGTTTTGCAGTCTCTTCTTCTAAGGATTGAGTGAGTGAAGCCTGTTTAGTTTCAAGGGCTTCTTTCTCTTCTTCAAGGATTTGAGTTTTGTTTTGTTCTGATTCATAAGAGG
>JAHFHD010000046.1 GCA_023247075.1 Candidatus Omnitrophota bacterium
GCTACAGAAAAAAAAATGCCCCTTGTCATTGCCTCTGGTTCAGGAGGCGGAGCTCGAATGTATGAAGGGATGCTCAGTCTCATGCAAATGGCAAAGACTTCTGCTGCACTTTCGCGACATGCGAGCGCCAAGCTTCCCTTCCTTTCAATTCTAACTCATCCCACCATGGGCGGCGTGATGGCAAGTTTTGCTTCGCTCGGTGACATTATGATTGCGGAACCTAAAGCCCTCATTGGATTTGCCGGTCCGCGGGTAATTGAACAAACCATTCGGCAAAAGCTTCCGGATGATTTTCAAACCTCCGAATTTTTATTGGAGCATGGATTAATTGACCTTGTTGTGGAACGAAAAGCGCTGAAGACAACCATTCATAAATTAATTGAATACTTTCACGGGGAGAACTAAGACGTGGCACGAGTGGTGGTTAAAGATCTGAGCAAAACGTACAGCAACCAGATTTTGGCGGTTGATCGAGTGAACATTGAAATTGCGGACAAGGAATTTGTGGTTTTGGTTGGGCCATCCGGATGTGGAAAATCAACCACCCTGCGAATGATTGCAGGTCTTGAGTCGGTGACAAGCGGCACGATTGAAATTGACGGGCAAGTCGTGAATGATGTGCCAGCAAAAAATCGTGACATTGCCATGGTGTTCCAAAATTATGCGCTTTACCCCCACATGTCTGTCTATGACAATTTAGCTTTTGGGCTCAAACTGCGACACTTTCCAAAAAAGGAAGTAGAGAGGAGGGTCTTCGAGGCAAGTGAAATCTTGGGACTGTCGGACCGACTCAAGCGCAAACCGAAGGAGCTTTCCGGTGGAGAGCGTCAACGTGTTGCAGTTGGGCGAGCCATTGTTCGAAAACCAAAAGTCTTTTTATTTGACGAGCCATTAAGCAATTTGGATGCAAAGCTACGAGTTCAAATGAGAAATGAACTTCAGAAATTGCACAAACGCCTTCAAGCCACAATGATTTATGTGACTCATGACCAAATTGAAGCGCTGACACTTGGTGACCGGATTGTGGTGATGCGGGATGCTGTGATTCAGCAAATTGCAGATCCGGTAAGTTTGTATGAATCTCCAGCTAATAAATTTGTCGCTGGGTTTATTGGGTCGCCGCCAGCCAATTTTTTGCGTGGCAAAATTACTTCAAAGAATGGAGATTTCTTTTTTTCTGACGGAAGAATGGCACTTAAAATTTTAAAGCAGCATTCAGAGCGGTTACGCCCCTACTTGGAACGGGAAATTACGATGGGGATTCGTCCAGAAGACATTTATGACAAATTATTTGCCCAGGATGCGTCCGAAGATTTTACGATGACAGCGACTGTGGAGCTTGTAGAACCAATGGGTTCAGAGATTTATTTGTATTTTTCAGCAGGAAGAAATAATTTCATTGTGCGCGTCGGCAATCAAGACACTGCAACCGTCAATCAAGATCTGCAGCTTGTTTTCGACATGTCAAAAGCCCTCTTTTTTGATCCGGACACTGAATCGACGATTTGATGACCGCATTCGAAGTCATGTGAATCACACATCGTACTGTTTTTGAGTTCCCCAATGGCACTTTCAAAAAGTGAGTTGTTTGAAAAACGGTTGCGGCAAGTTCTGCTTTTAATCGCCTGCTTTACATTTACACTAATTACCTATGTTTCGATTTCAAGTTTCGCCGCCGCTGCGAAAGCAGGTCGCTCAGATGGTTTTTTAATCCTCATTCTTTTCTCATATTTTTTTCCGATTGTGCTTTTATGGTCATCATTCCGAATTTTGTGTATGACGTTTTTAGTCCCGGTGTCGCTTATTGTCATCACGCTTGGTTCTGTCGCAACCAGAAACATGAATATTCTGCTCATGATTCCTCTTGAAGTATTTTTTTGCGGGCTGCTTTTTTATCATGACCAAAAAAATAACGCGACCTTAATTCATGCTGACGTGGAACTTGAAAAGATGACGAGTAAAAAGAATGACCTTGAAATTGCGTATCAGGAACGGGGAATGAGCATCAGTGTTTCTTTTGAGAAGTACACGAGCTACTACAATTTGAGAAGTCTTGCGAATGATTTTTCAACCACCTTTTCTCTGAGTAATCTCTGTCAGTTGGTAGTGACCAAAATAGTTCATTTAATTCAAAAAGGGGATTTGTGCATGCTGCTCATGTCTGAGGCAGAAACCGGGTCGCTTTCCTTGATGGCATCGAGAAGCAGCTCGGGAGCTCAAACTGCAAAAACAAAAGTTGGAGATTTATTTGATTTTTGGGTTTTGCGAAACCGCCAGTCGCTCATTGTGCAGGACACCCAAAAGGATTTTCGTTTTGATTTAAAAAAAGAGCTGGATTTAAGCTCTGTTCGGAGTTTGATTGGCTCGCCTTTGCTTCATGAAGGAAAACCAATCGGTGTTATTCGGATTCAGTCTCTGCGTCCTTCCATTTTCAGCACCGATGATTTGAGGGTTTTGGATGCAATTTCCACTCTTGCCTCCGCAGCGATTTCAAACGCAATTTTGTTTCAAAAAACAGAGGAGCTCGCGATTCGCGATTCTCTTACGGGACTTTATGTCCAGCGTCATTTTTTGGAACGCTTAAGAGAAGAGCACCGGAGAAGTTTGCTCACGAATGGGCCTTTTGCGCTTCTCATGAGTGACCTTGACCATTTCAAAGCTTGTAATGACCGCTACGGACATGGGGTTGGCGATTTAATTCTTAGAGAGGTTGCGCAGATTTTAAGTGAGGTTGCGAAGGATGGAATTGTCGCGCGCTATGGGGGGGAAGAATTTTCTATTTTACTTCCTAACTCGGATGTTGTTGCGGGCGCAAAAGTAGCTCAAACTATTTGCGAATTACTAGTGGCAAAACAATTAGTCATCCGCCGCGAACACATCCCAATCACTATTTCAATTGGGGTGTCAGCATTCCCAAGTGACACACTTGATGCAGAAGAATTGATTCGAATTGCCGACAAGCGTCTGTACGAAGCAAAACATAGTGGGAGAAATCAAATATGCTTCAGCGAGTAGTGGACATTACCTTGTTTTTAATTTTAGTGGGATGGGTAATAATTGAACGAATGAATCCGAATGGGGTCATTTTGTTTTCCGTGCTTCTTTTTTTATGGGTTAGTTTTCGGTTAATGCAGAAAAATAAAAGTCTGCTCATTTGGTGTCTCGCGCTGCTTGGAGCAATTGCGGTTTTGATGTGGATGATTGGCGGAAGTAGTTTCTATTTATTTATTTTTTTAATTACATCCGCTATTTTAACAGGCCTTTCTTGGCATGTGGCAAAATGGGAGCAAAGAATCAAAGAATCAAAGAATCGATTCCAGCTTGTTACAGAAGAGGTTGATGTGCTTGGGCAAAGATATGAAACTCGAATTGAAAGTTTAAGGCATTTAGAACAAAAAGTGGGGGGGCTTCAAAAATTATTTGAAGTGGCGCGGGAATTAAATGAATGTTTGAGCTATGCAAATTTGGTTGCGGTTCTCGACCATAAAGTGCGTCAAGAGCTTAAGTTTGAACGGGGAATGATTGCGCTTGTTGTCAAAAATGATTCCGGAGAACAGGAAATTGATAAAACTCTTTCTTTTGGTAAGGCACGACAAGCAGCCGATGAAAAAATAATTCAATCCTTTGGCAAATTATGTTTGCGAAGCATGAATGATCTGAAGCTCGTGACACGAGTTGATCTTGACCAAAGTAAAAATGCGCGGGAGTTTGGCGTCTTCCAAGCAATCCCTCCCTTGTGGCTATTTCCATTGCTTGCCGAAAATCAACTAATCGCCTTGTTTGTGGTAGAAGGTGCGAGGGAGGTTGATATTGCAAGCTTTGAACTTTTAGCGTCTCAACTTTCTTTACAAGTTCAGAAGGTTCGTCTGTATGAAACAGTTAGAGAACTTTCAATTATTGACGGGCTTACCAAAACATTTGTGAGGAGACATTTTTTAGAGCGATTTTCAGAAGAATTAAAGCGCGCCATCCGTCACCGATTCCCACTCTCTGTTTTAATGGTAGACGTTGATAATTTCAAAAGTTATAATGACGAATTCGGACACTTAGTTGGAGATCGAACACTTCGTGAAGTGGCGCAGATTATTCGAGACAATGTGCGTCCGGTGGATGTGATTGGGCGTTATGGCGGCGAAGAATTTGTGATTGTAGCGCCTGAAATTGAGCGGGAAAGCGGGCTAGAGCTTGCCGAACGTATTCGATCAAGTGTTGCACGAAAAAGATTTAAAATTTATGACGAAGACACCCGCGTCACCGTAAGCGTAGGTGTGAGTTCATTTCCAATTCATTTAGGGGAGCCTGGTCCGGTAGAATTTCGACCAGCTGATTTGGAAATTTTACTGCAATATGCGGATCAAGCGCTGTACCGGGCCAAAGATGAAGGGCGCAACCGCGTAGTGGAATATTCTTAGTAAGCAGGCAGTGAAAATAAGGAGGCTGCGTGAAGTTTTTTTTAGACACAGCATTAATTGAAGAAATTAAAGAAGCTGCTCGCTGGGGTGTATTGGATGGAGTGACAACGAATCCATCACTTGTCAGTAAAGTTGGGGGAAATTTTGAAGAGTTAATTTATCAAATTTGTTGTTTGGTTGACGGGCCAGTGAGCGCTGAAGTTGTCTCCCTCACTTGTGACGACATGGTCGCTGAAGGTCGCATTCTTTCTAAGATTCATCCAAATGTTGTGGTCAAAATCCCATTGATTGTCGAGGGCTTAAAAGCATGCCGGATTTTTTCAAATGAAGGAATTCGCGTTAATGTGACACTTTGTTTTTCAGCAACCCAAGCATTGCTTGCTGCAAAAGCTGGCGCATCTTACATCAGTCCATTTGTGGGACGTTTGGATGATATTTCAATTGAAGGGATGGATCTCATCCGCGACATCAAACAGATTTACCAGAATTATAGATTTAAAACAGAAATTCTGACTGCAAGTGCTCGCGGCCCGCTGCATGTGCTCGAAGCAGCAAAGGCAGGTTCCGATGTCATCACCATGCCGTTTCAAGTATTGGAGCAACTGGTGAAGCACCCATTGACCGATTTGGGGCTCAAACGCTTTCTTGCCGACTGGGAAAAATTTCAGCACGAAAGCGCGTTAAGAAAAACAACCGCTGTCAATGATACTCAATAAGGCTAAGAACTTTGATTTTTCGGTAATCAATCATAGCCTTATTGAGTATTTCCGATTTAGTTAAAGAAACTTACGCTTTGTATGCCAGATGCGTATAATTCTCAAGGTTTTCAAGTCATGCCAAAAGTTTTGTTTCGTGTGAATGTTATTTCACGTGTTTTCTGGCGCTGTTTGTTTCTCTCCATTTTGTTTATTGGCCAAACTCATTTGTCTTATGCTGCCGGCGAAGAAGAAAATCCTGTCCGTGAGATTCAAGTCGTGGCGGATGACCTCCAATATCAAAAAGAGAACAAAACAATCGTGGCAACCGGAAATGTGGTTGTGACACACGGGGCGGTTCAACTTTCGGCTGACCGAGCAGAAATCAATGTTGAAACCAAAGCAGCAAAAGCCGATGGCCATGTCGTGATTCATGACCGAACTGCAGGCGGTGTCCTTTCTGGTGAAACAGGATCTTACAATTTTGATACAGCCCAAGGCTCATTTCCAAAAGGCCGCTTTTACCGCTTTCCTTGGTATGGGAAAGGTGAGCGTCTTGAGCAGAAAGCGCAAAATGTAATTGTTGCCCACGATGTTGTCATCACCTCCTGCGACCTTTCAAAACCCCATTATGATGTAAAAGCACAAAAGGCAACCCTGTACCCTGAAGATAAAATTATTGCCACCAATGTGGTTTTTCGAATTTTAGAAATCCCCGTTTTTTGGTGGCCATATCTCATCATCCCATTAAATCAGCCATTCGGTTACATTTCTCCCGGATACTCAGATGAGTTTGGTGGATTTATGATGGTCGGAAAGGGGTTCTCGATTAACAAGAACATTAATGGAAGGCTTTTATTTGATTGGTACAGCAAGCGGGGATTTGGATTTGGGGCAGAAACAAAATATAAATTTGATCGATTGGGAGCTGGTGAAATTAAAATTTATGGCATCAGAGACCAACATTCACCAAATGAGAGAGCAGCCAATCCATTTGAAAGCGCTAGCCGTGATGAGAAAAATCGTGGGCGAGTGAGCTGGAAACACAAAATGCGGCTTGATCCTTACACAACGCTTCAATCCCAGTGGCATGAGCTAAGTGATTCACTTTTCTTGCAGGATTTTTTTGAGCATGAACACCGAGCTGAAATTAATCCGCAATCTTTTGTCACATTGACGCGTAATGCAAAAAATTACAGTCTATTGACCCACGTTGAAAAGCGCACCAATCGATTTCAAAGTGTGGATGAAAAATTACCGGAGCTTGCTTTCACATGGCTGCGAAAACCTTTGTTCGGAACCAATTTTTATTACACCAACGAAGAGGGATTCGTCAATTTTAAGGAAACCAAAGCTTTTGCTCCGGAAGGAGCTAAGACCATTCAACTTTACACCGACCAAGAGCTCTCCTACCCGACTCGATTTTTTAAATTTTACAATTTCAATCCATTTATTAATTTCCGGGAAGATTTTTACACTGAGGGCAGAACAGAGGAAGAGGCAACTAATCGGTATGCAATGGGGTTTGGATTTGACGCAAGCACGCGGTTTTACCGTTCCTGGGACATAAAAGGAAAACCATTTGGAATTGAAGTTGATGGATTGCGGCATGTGCTTGAGCCAGTCGTTGCTTACAATACAAATAAATTAGCAAGCGTAGAGGCCTCGCGAATTATTAATACGGGACGAGGTAATGACATTGGCCTTCAAGATATTGTCACATTTGGGGTGGAAAACCGCATTCAAACCAAACGGCACAGTGGGAACAGCGAACAGCGAATCGATTTAGTGAGTTTTAATACATTTCTTGATCTTTCATTTGGGCCGGGTTCTGATTTGCTTGAGACAACAGCGAATAAATTTACTCAAGCGCGCGTCGAAACCGTTTTCCGTCCCTATGATTGGCTGCAGCTTCGAGACCAGGCGACCTATGATTTTGTCACCACGTCTTTTTCAGGCAATAATTTAGATCTTGCGATTGACCGAGGACCATTTCGGTTTCAATTGGGTCACAGACTCTCTCACTCAATCAATGCGGATGGACAAAGCCAAGTTACAGTCATGGGTGACTACACCATTAATCCTCGTTGGGAAGTGGGTGGGTATATTCGGTGGGAAGCAACAAAAAATACGATTGATGAATGGGAATTGCGTGCACGGCGTGATTTGCATGATTGGCTGCTTGATTTTGGTTACAACGTGAGAAATTCAAATCGAACAAATCCTGGGAAAGAATTGAACAAAGAAGTCTTTGTAGAGCTTACATTAAAAGCGCTTGAAGCGGTTCATGTTAAGTCTGGGCACCGAGCGTCATTTTCAGAGCCGCGAATCGGAAAAGCAGTTTCAGGAGCAAATGAAGCGCCCGTTTTAACTCCTCTTCAGCAATCTCCACGTGACACCATACAGCCCTCATTATAATGGTTAGTACGTTACTCAAGCGCTTACGCTAAAAGAATGAATATTGCAATTGTTGGGACTGGGCATGTTGGACTCGTGACCGGCGCGTGCTTTGCGGATTTAGGCAATCGCGTTCTTTGCATGGATCATGATCAAACAAAAATACAATTGCTTCAAAAAGGAAATATTCCATTTTTTGAGCCAGGTCTCGCTGAACTAATTCAAAAAAATATAAAACAAAAGCGATTGTTTTTTTCAACTCAAATGAAAGATGCGGTTAAATTTGGTAAGGTTGTTTTCTTGTGCGTGGGGACGCCGCCACGCAGTACCGGAGAAGCTGACTTGTCCGCCATTGAAAATGTTTGTGAACAAATTGCGAATCACTTGACTCAATACCGTTTGATTGTGGAGAAAAGTACAGTTCCGGTAGAAACGGGCGCTCAGTTAAAGAAAAGAATCAAACAAAGTGTCCGTCGCCAAGTGTCATTTGATGTCGCGTCCAATTCTGAATTTTTGCGTGAAGGGTCAGCGGTGCAGGATTTTTTTAAGCCTGACCGCATTGTTTTAGGCGTTGAAAATGAAAGATCGAGACGAATTTTGCTCGAACTGTACAAGCCATTTAATGTGCCTATTGTCGTGACCAATGTTGAAGGGGGCGAATTAATCAAACATGCTTGCAACTCGTTCCTTGCGGCAAAAATTTCATTTGTCAATTTAGTAAGTCAAGTATGCGAAAAAGTAGGCGCAGACATCGAAAAAGTAGCTGAAGGAGTTGGAAGTGACCGACGAATTGGCCGCGCTTTTTTAAATGCAGGAATCGGTTATGGAGGCTCCTGTTTCCCAAAAGATGTACAGGCCTTTATTAAAATTTGTGAAAAACTTGAAGTAGACGCCAATTTTCTGAAAGGCGTGGAGCGAATTAATGAATCACAAAAAAAACGGTTTGTAGAGAAAGTACATCGTGCCATGCGTGGTGTCAAAGGTAAAACACTCGGAGTTCTTGGGCTTGCTTTTAAACCTGACACCGATGACATGCGTTGCGCCCCTTCTGTCGATATTCTGACAGAATTGAAGCAAGCAGGTGCAAAGATTATTGCCTATGACCCACAGGCAATGGAAGCAGCAAAAGTAATGTTGAATGATGTTTCTTATGCAAAGACGCCATATGAAGTTTGTAAAGGCGCCGACGCGCTTCTCATATTAACAGAATGGCGGGAATTTAGAGAGCTTGATTTGAAGCAAATCAAAAAACTTTTGAAACATCCCATTATTATTGATGGCCGAAATATTTACGACCCAATCGTACCCAAGCGAATGGGATTTCAGTATTATTCAATTGGCCGGAAGGGGTTTAAATGAAAGGAATTGTACTCGCAGGCGGTCTTGGTTCTCGTTTGGCGCCGCTTACGGAAATTACTAATAAGCATTTGCTTCCGGTTTACAACAAACCCATGGTTTATTACCCGATTGAGACTTTGGTGCGCTCAGGCGTGCGTGACATTATGATTGTAACTGGCGGAGATTCGGCGGGTCACTTCCTTAAACTGCTTGGTAATGGCAGTATGTTTGGACTCAAAGACCTTTATTACACTTACCAGCGCGGTGAAGGAGGAATTGCCGAGGCACTTGCCCTTACTGAGCATTTTGCTGATGGCGAATCCGTGATGGTGGTACTTGGTGACAACATCATTCAAGACAATATGACTGCCTTCGCTCAAAAGTTTAAACAACAAAAAAAAGGCGCACGGATTTTTTTGAAGGAAGTCAAAGACCCAGAGCGTTTTGGAGTTCCCTGTTTTAAATCAGGAAGAATTGTAAAAATAGAAGAAAAGCCAAAAAAACCAAAAAGCCACTTTGCCGTAACTGGGGTTTATATGTATGACGCGCATGTGTTTGACATTATTAAAACGCTCAAGCCGTCAAGACGCGGCGAGCTTGAAATCAGTGACGTCAACAATCGGTACATTCAGGAAGGAAGTTTGGAGTATGACACTTTGTCAGGTTACTGGACTGATGCGGGAACTTTTGAATCCCTCTACCACGCAAGCACTTTAGTTAAAAGGCTTAAAAAATGACCCGTTTTTTAATTACCGGAGGTTCAGGTTTTATTGGTTCTAATTTTATTCGCCACATATTAAAAAATCAGCGGGAAATATTGGTCACTAATCTTGACAAGCTGACGTATGCAGGGAATCGGGAAAACACAAAAGAGTTTGAATCGGACGCACGGTATGAGTTTGTGCACGGAGATATTTGTGATGCCAAGCAAGTTGGTCAACTGGTTCCAAAGGTTGACGTTGTTGTTCACTTTGCAGCAGAGAGCCATGTTGACCGTTCAATTGATTCAGCACATGACTTTGTGCAGACAAATGTACTTGGAACTAACACGCTGCTTGAAGTGGCCAAACGCTCAAAGATTAAACGTTTTATTCACTTTTCGACTGATGAAGTTTATGGCTCACGGCGGGAAGGTTCCTTCGCTGAAGTTGATGCTTTGAATCCCTCAAGCCCATATTCGGCATCTAAAGCCGGAAGCGACTTACTTGCGCTTGCCTACTGGAAAACTCACAAAGTTCCGGTTACAGTCATCCGAAGCTCGAATAATTTCGGCCCTTACCAGTTCCCAGAAAAAGCAATTCCACTTTTTATTACAAATTTAATCGATGGAAAAAAGATTCCGCTTTATGGGAAAGGTGAGAATGTCAGGGATTGGATTTTTGTGGAAGATTGCACCCGGGCAACTGAGACTATTTTGGAGCGCGGCCTGCCAGGTGAGATTTACAATGTGGCTGGATATTCCGAAATGAATAATCTTGAATTGACGAAAATGATTTTAAGGGAATTTGACCGGGATGAGCGCTTTATTGAATATGTCGCTGACCGTCCAGCCCATGATTTTCGCTACAGCATTCAGGCTAAGAAGTTGGCAGGCTTAGGTTTTGTTGTAAAATCAAATATGCGTGAGCGGCTTCGCCAAACAATTCAGTGGTACAGGGAACATGAAGAGTGGTGGCGGCCACTTAAGAAAGATGCCTACACGGTGAAATGAGGTGAAAGTATTAATTACCGGGTCAAGCGGAATGTTGGGATGGGATTTAGTGGAACGCTTCCGGAAAAATTACGATGTGATTGGCATTGCAGACATAGCTCAGTCTGATCAAAATATTACCTTTCATCAGATTAATCTCACAGACAGGAAAAAAATTTGGGATGTAATCACCAAAGAGCGGCCAGATGTCGTGATTCATTCTGCTGCATTTACCAATGTCGATGCTTGTGAATCCCAAAGGGAATTAGTATTTAAAGTAAATGCGGATGGAACAAAATGGGTTGCAGAAAGTACGAAGGAGATTGGTGCCCAGCTCTTTTACATTAGCACCGATTATGTGTTTGACGGATTAAAAAAACAACCGTACAACGAAGAAGATCTACCAAATCCGAAGAGTATTTATGGTGAATCAAAACTTGCTGGTGAAGTGAATGTAAAAAATTCAGGTGCAAATAGCACCATCATCCGAACCTCTTGGCTCTTTGGGTGGCGAGGAGGTAATTTTTTCAGAACGATCTTAAAATCAATGGTTTGGGGGGAACGTCTTCGTGTCGTTAATGACCAAGTCGGAGCGCCGACGTACACCAAAGATCTTGCAGATGCATTATTTCAAATCGTTCATGATTTTAAGGGCAGCGCTACTCCAAAAGGAACAGAGATTTACCATATTGCAAACGGGGGAAAGACCACTTTTTTTGATGCGGCAAGGAAGTTATTAGATTTGGCAGGCGCTTACAACGGGCTTGAATCAATTTCGTCTGACGAGTTAAAGCGCGCTGCTAAAAGACCACCTAATTCTGTTTTTAATATGGAGAAGATGAAAAGAAAATTTAACTTGATTATGCGGAACTGGGATGAGGCACTCACTGAATATTGGACGGAACATTTGGAGCAAGAATGGAAAGAACTAATCAGCTTGAAAAGCGCTTAATCGCAAAAATAAAATCTCAAAAAGCCAAAGTTGGCATCATTGGCTTGGGTTATGTAGGACTCCCAATTGCCATTGCTTTTGCAAAAGCAGGCTTTCAAATCACCGGTTTCGACCGCGACCACCAAAAGATTAAAAATCTAAGGACCGGAGTCTCGCATACGGGCGACGTTTTAAATTCAGAAGTAGTTGAATGTGTTTCAAAGAATTTATTTTTACCAACGGGTGATGAACATAATCTTTCAAAGTGCGATGCCATTATTATTTGCGTACCGACTCCGCTTAACAAGACCAAAGAGCCCGATATTTCATTTGTGCTGAATGCCGCCCAGACAATCAAGCGGCAATTTCAAAAAGGGCAATTGGTTGTTTTAGAATCAACTGTTTATCCAGGAACAACGGAAGAAATTATTCAGGCGGAGCTTGAAACAAATCGCATTCGTGTAGGAAAAGATTTTTTTCTGTGTTTTTCACCCGAGCGAATTGATCCGGGCAACCGTGAATATCCGCTTCGTAAAATTCCAAAGGTAATTGGTGGAACAACGCCGGTGTGCACGCGAGTCGCTAGTTTGCTTTATCAGCAAATTGTCGATCAAGTAATTCCAGTTTCATCCCCGCGTGTTGCTGAAATGACCAAGCTTCTTGAAAATACATTTCGGATTGTCAATATTGGGCTCGTCAATGAGCTGGTGTCGGTAGCGGACCGGCTGGGAATCAATTTGTGGGAAGTGATTGACGCCGCTAAATCAAAGCCGTTTGGGTTTATGCCATTTTACCCCGGCCCAGGGATTGGTGGACATTGCATTGGGATTGACCCTCTGTACCTTTCATGGAAAGCCCGCCTCGTGGGTTCAGAACTCCGGTTTGTGGAACTCGCGCGGCGTATTAATGCTTCTATGCCTAGCTACGTGGTTCGCCGGATTTCAGAATTGCTCAATTCAAAAGGAAAAGCAGTTAAACATTCAAAAATTTTAGTGGTTGGAGTCGCATACAAGAAAGATGTTTCAGATGTGAGAGAATCTCCTGCAATTGAGATTCTGGAACAATTAAGCAAACTAGGCGGTGAGATGAGTTTCCATGATCCCCACGTACGAACCATTCAATTTAATGGGGAGCGTTTGTCGTCACAGGCGCTGACAGTTAAAATGCTCAAACGATGCGATTTGGTTGTGATTGTTACTCCTCATTCCAATCTGGACTACCGCTTGCTTCTTCAGCATAGTCAGCTTTTATTTGATTCCCGAAATGCTCTGAGCCGCATCGCGAAACATTCGCGTGGAAAAGTAGTTTTACTGTGATGAGACAATAATGAAAACAATTCTGATTACCGGAGGAGCTGGATTCATTGGGTCGCATCTCTGTGAGCTTTTTTTGAAAAAAGGTGAACGGGTCATATGTCTCGATAATTTTTTGACAGGGTCAATTGAAAATATTTCACATCTAAGGAAATATGAACAGTTTACTTTTATTCATCATGATATTTGTAACTATATTTCAATCGATGAAAAAGTGGATGCAATTCTACATTTTGCATCGCCAGCAAGCCCTGCAGATTATCAGCGGCTGCCAATTCAAACGTTAAAGGTTGGTTCGATTGGCACTCATAATGCATTGGGACTTGCAAAGTCAAAAAAAGCTGCATTCGTCTTAGCATCTACCTCTGAAGTTTATGGAGATCCATTAGTTCATCCTCAACCTGAAAGTTATTGGGGGAATGTGAATCCTGTCGGCCCGAGAGGCGTTTATGATGAGGCAAAGCGGTTTGCAGAGGCGATGGCCCTTGCTTATCACCGCTACCATGGTCTTGATGTTAAAATTGCAAGAATATTTAATACTTTTGGGCCGCGAATGCGAAAAGATGATGGTCGAGCCATCCCGAATTTTATTAATCAAGCGCTTGAAGGAAAACCTTTGACGGTATTTGGAAGTGGAAAACAAACGAGAAGTGTCTGTTACATTGACGATATGGTGTTGGGGATTTCTGCTCTCCTTGAGTCTGATTTAAATGAACCCATCAACTTAGGCAACTCATGTGAAATGACAGTTTTAGAGCTGGCCCAAATGATCATTGAGTTAACTAATTCAAAAAGTACAATTGATTTTCAGGATTTGCCAGTTGATGACCCGCGCGTTAGGCAGCCCGACACACGCAAAGCAGAAAAATTGTTGGCGTGGAAACCTCAAGTGCGTATTCGCGACGGTATTTTAAAATCAATAAATTATTTCAAAACTTTAAAAACAGCTGAACCGCTATTTCATATTTAAAAATATATTTTTATGATGAAACGCATACTGGTGACAGGAGGAGCTGGATTCATTGGGTCGCATCTGGTTGATGCGCTAGTAAAGAGTGGTGAGGAAGTCCGAGTGCTTGACAATCTGTCAACTGGAACGAAGAAGAATTTGAATTCCATCATTCACAAAATCAAATTTATTCATGGTGATCTCAGGAATCTTGCCCTCATTAAAAAAGCAGTCAAAGGAATCGATTGCATTTTTCACCTTGCCGCAATTTGCTCCGTAGAAAAGTCAGTTGATGACCCAAGAGAAACCCATGAAACCAATCTAACCGGAACGCTTAATGTTCTTCTAGCGGCAAAAGAAGCTAAAGTGAAGCGTGTCATTCTTTCGTCAAGTTCTTCTGTTTATGGCAATCGAGAGCAAATGCCGCTTCGGGAAACTGACTTCCCAAATCCTGAATCTCCATATGGCGCGGCCAAATTGACCGGTGAGTTTTATGCTCGGATCTTTTCACATCTTTATGGCTTAGAGACCGTGTGCCTCCGATATTTCAATGTGTATGGACCAAGACAAAATCCCCACTCACGTTACGCGAATGTTATTCCCCTTTTTATTTCAAAAATTTTAAAGGGTGAGCGACCGGAAATTCATTGGGATGGAAAACAGTCCCGCGACTTTGTTTTTGTTGCCGATGTTGTCCAGAGTAATTTACTCGCAATGCAACTCACTCAGGTACATGGGGAGGTTTTCAACGTCGGCACGCATGAAGTACAGTCAATCTCAAAAATTTTTCAACTTCTTAAGAAAATGTTAAGACGCAATGGACTTGAACCTATTTTTCAGCCCAAGAGACGTGGGGATGTTCGAAAAACACTTGCGGACATTCAGCATGCAGCAAAAAAATTGAAATTTATTGCAAAAACCAAGTTTGAAGATGGGCTCAAACAAACTCTTCAGTATTTTGTAAACGGACAGGATGAAACGACGACAGGCCGTTAAAAAATCTCCCAAAAGAACCCCGAAACCAGTTATTTTTGTTGACCGTGATGGCGTCATCAACGAAGACAAAATTGGAGCGTACATTACAAGTTGGAAAGAATTTCGATTTATTCCGGGAGCAATCGAAGCGCTTAAGAAGCTTTCTTTAGCTGGGCTTCAGGTTGTTGTTGTTTCAAATCAGGCGGGAGTTGGGGATGGAGAGTATTCAGTCCGCAAGCTTGCCTTCATTACGCAGAAAATGAAAGATCACTTGCAAAAGTCTGGTGTTTTGCTGCGTGGAATTTATTACTGTCTTCATGGCAAAAATGAGGGGTGTTCCTGCCGAAAGCCGAGGGCAGGTCTCTTTGAGCAGGCGGCAAAGGACATCTATTTCAAACCAGGACATACTTTTTTTGTTGGGGACAAGGTGACAGACATTCAGGCTGGAAAAGCGTTTGGACTTAGAACTATTTTTGTTTTGACGGGTCACGGTAAATTGGACAGAGATAAACTAAAGTCAACAGTTGAGCCAGAAGTTATTTTACCGTCTCTTATGGAAGCTGCAGACTATGCATTGGGTCACGGACGCGCATGACGAGCACGCTTATTCTCTATGCAAATGCAGGTCACGGGCATCGGAAAGTTGCAGAGGCAATTCGCGAAGCGCTTGAATCAAAAAAATCTTCTGAGTTAAAGTGCGAATTGCATGACGCGCTTGATTTTACGCCGAAGACCTTCAAATTTTTTTACCCACGGCTTTATTTCGCAATCGTCAAATGGGCGCCCTCGCTTTGGGCAGCTTTTTATTATTTAACTGCAAATAAATGTCTGTACGGCGCAATCCGACCTTTGCGTGAAATATGGAATGGAATTCAATCAAGAAAACTCGCGGGTTATTTATGTGCCAGAAATTTTGATTGTATTTTAGTAACTCACTTTTTCGCTGCTGAAGTCGCAAGCCGCCTCAAGCGTCAAGGAAAAATAAAAAGCACCATCATCACGGTTGTTACAGACACAATTCCGCATTGGGTCTGGGTAAATCGCGGTACAG
>JAHFHD010000047.1 GCA_023247075.1 Candidatus Omnitrophota bacterium
CCCCTTTTTAATCATTCGGGTCATCGTGCTTTGACTCACTTTAAGATATTTATGGGTTTCTTTGGGCGTGTAAATTGTATTTTCTTGAATTTCCATTTCTCAGCTCCTAACTATAATAAGCAGAATATAACATTGAAGTCATTAGTTGTCACTAGAGTTCCTTAGATATCAATCCTACACACGCGTGAACCAAGACTCAAACACCGTGTCTGTTTAGAGATTCATGGGTAGATCTTCACCCGTAGTTGCGTTGGCGCACTTGCGTGGAAAAGGAAGATCGTTGGGATAAGAATTTTCAACACGATGGATATCGCGCAGAGATATCAATATCTTCCGTCAAGCAGAAATCGTTTTCTGGCATGCCTTACTACAAGAAGCCGACCACTTTCAGATAAGTAACGACATTAAGATAGCCTTCGCCTTTCTACAATGAATTTATTTCCTTGATTTCTGAATATATATTATACCCATATTTTTTCAAAAATCTGTTGTCAAGCTCACAATTCTCCCCCTAAGACTTAGTCATGACTAAGAAAATCAAACAAGCTTATACAAAATATATTGGCATCGTCTATCGATAACATTTAAGGATTGGATCGAAATCAATGGTTGGGTAAACCGTCTATCACTCAAAAGCAATTCGATCGGGCGATAATGATCCTTCGAATTCTCAAGTATGTCCTGCGTGTGGATTTCCGTAGTGTCCAATATGTGCGTAATTCCCTTTTCTCTCAAAAAAACAGCCATGGCTGCAGGAGAACTTTTTTGATCGTAGTGCGTCCGTAGACGAAACTCAACATCTAGTATCATCTCCCGCTCAAAATAAAATAAATGAGCTTCACCGAAGTTTAATATCTTGGCGTTTTGAGGTAAATTTTTATTGACCCACTCAACAATGGGAATCGTCCGCTCCATTTTTTGAAGGTATTCCGTGCTGCTCCATACTCTTAATACCGGTGCAAATTGGTAGCGGAAGTGATAGCCTGTCAAGCACAATAAGGACGTAATAGCAAGACAACTCACAGTTTTGGCGAGGAAGTTCCTCCGCGCTTCTTGTAAAAACCTTACTGAAAGTTCACGCAGCCCTATAGCTGCTGCGAGCAGATAAACGGGCAGGGCAGGTAGGAGGTAACGAACAACCTGGCCAGTAAAATACCAGAAAATAATAAAAAAAAGCACAAACTGAAGATGTCTTCGTGCCTCCTTGAATTGAATCGCCGCATAAAGAACAACCGGCAGCACGCTCAGATAGAATGGACCTACCCAATGATGATAATCAAAATACTGAGGCTTGAACGTGATACTCCATGGGATCATTAAAAAAGAAGCTGGAGATTTTGGAAGTCCCAGCTTGTGGAAATAAAGGGAGGTAAGAAAAGAAAGTTCCTCGTTTCCAAATAATGAACCCAAATAGGGATAAACCGGATTCCCCGTATATACCCAATCTCGTAGAAACCAATATGCGGAAGTTAACAGCACCCCTAGCGCAAAACACATCCCTGCGATGGTTACCCGCATCTTGAGATCTCGTTGAAACAACCGAAAACCCAGCATGACTATGACGGAAAAAAAAGCACCAAGAGCCAAAGAGCGGATCGCAACGGCCAAACCAATCAATAGTCCCCCATAAAAAAAATTAGACGGCTTCAAATCATCAAAACAATCCATAACAACACAATACCCCAGAAATATAAAAAACGACACCCCAGCGTCGATATATGTGGTGGTAATCTGATTCATTAAAGTCGGAGTAAGCCATAACATTAAACCCAAAAAAAGAGCTATTTTCTTACTCTGAGTAACTTCCATAACTTTAATCGCTAAGGTACCGACAAGCAAGACTCCACAAACCCAGTGAAAAAACTTGGCGATCGCAACGTTTTGGAATAAAAGCCCTGTTGAGTACATTGCGCTCATCAAAAGAGGGCGGTATGAAAAAAGATCGTAAAAGGATGGGGATATAGAAGCATTCTTTACAAAAAGCTTGGCGACATACAAATGAATTCCAAGTGCATCATTTGCGATCTCAGGTAAAAAACAAAAGAGTACGGTAAAGAAGAACGTTCCAATTAACGAAAGTTGACAAAACTGGCTAAAAACACCGCTCGTATTCCAAAAGGACTGCATCACATCTTTTAGCCACCGAAAAACTTTCATTCCCCTTCGCCAGCTAAAGGTCAAACATAGAGCAAGAAAGAGCAAAACGATTCCGGGTCTTAACCACCCCAAGGAGCCAACCAGAATCAAAAAATAGGCATAGACTCCAAGCCCGAACCCTAACGTCAAGATGCCGGATAACAAAGGGGTTCCCCCGCTCAATCGACATCCGACAACCGAACCGCTTATCCATAAAGCCTGAATCAAAATCAACCAAAAAAACAACGTGAACAAAGGAGATTGAAACACGGCCTAACCCATCGAAAAGGGGTTGTATTGAAATCGAATTCTGTAACGACCCTGGCCATCAATCCTTATTGCTCGAAAAAGTCCGTGTGCCCTTAAGATGGGCACGGGCAAGCCGTTAACTGTAGCTGTCCAGCCAGGAAAAAACATTTCGGAAACGACGAAAAAACCAGCCTGATTAACTTCCAACTTCCACTCCTCAAAGTCCTCTCGACGTTTTTCAAGCGAATAAGTTGTCACGGGCTTCATGCCGATCCCTTGACTGAACGGTGCGATCTTTTCGATATCTTCTTTTTCAAGGAACAAAATTTCTTTTGGATCGAAGAAGGGCGCCATCAGTTTCTTACGCAAATCAGCCCACTCCTGAGTAATTTCAACTCTGCTGAAAAAATAAGCTAAACGATGCGCGCCCATATTTTCATAAAGGTAACACCTAAGTTGATCATCTTGTCCTGCTAATTTTAAGTCAGGATGCTTGATTGGTTTCGCGCTTAGTACGTGGGAAACATTAAGAAAACCAAGAAGCGATAACCTTTGAAGCGCAAAATCCAAAGAAGGAAATCGCAGATAATTAGAATCATTGACATTCCCTAATAGACCGATCGACTCATGATACCTTTTCGAAACAAGAGGAGAATATGCGCCCACATCCTCAATCCCATAGAGCATATTTTGACTTGGAGTAAAAGGGAGCCGCTTATCAACAGATGGGAAACCATAAATTCTGGCGAGGCGGCCAGATGCTCCTTCAGCCTCGAGAATCTTAAGCAGCGGCGACGGCTTCAGAACCTTTTGGTAGGGCGCCAAGTCTAATTGTATGTCCAGATAAGAGGCTGCGTAAAGATCCGTGATCAAAAAAAAGATGCCGATTTTTAAAAATGATCGCGCGGTCAGTTTTTTCCAAAGAAAAGCCGTCAAAAGAACTACACAAAAACAAGATATTACGATCATCCAAAAGTTTGCAGAGTCGCTTAAGGAAATATATTTTAGCGCATAGTCCGGATAGTTTTTTACGCGTTCGAGATAGGTTTCAAGAGAATGTGGATGCCCAGGCTTGGTGTAGACATACCGCATCACGTAAAACGTGCCCAACTTCATAGCGATATCTTTGCCCGTGGTAAAGAACCAACTTCCAAAAAGCATGAGCGTTATAAAAACCCCAATGATTGCAAGATAAGCGTAAAATGCATTTTTGACCACGGCTTGCGTCCATCTTCCCTGCCAGAGCGCCTGAACCCCAATCGCGCTCAACATCGCAAAACTGAAGCAGACAAATCCAATGAATTTTGCAGGGAAGCGGAAGGAATAAAATTTTGCAAGCTTGATAAGTACCACGTAAAGCGGGCTCCATCGACCCAAAGCGAGAAGAAGGGTAAGGAGCGCCATCACGCCCCAAATTCTGAAGGTTTTTCTTTTTCGTATGTCCGGCGATGAAATTGCGAATAACATCAGAAACAGCGCGAAAGTTCCCGAATAAAGATTATTACTGCGAAAAATGAGTGATAATTTTGGAACAACCAGCGTGAAGAAAACCAAAGGTGATAAGGAACCTACGTAGGCAAAGCCTTCTTCAAGCCCAACCCGAGTAGATAACATGGCCAGTTGAACAGTTAAAAAGATTTGAGGCAAAGCGAGGATGAGTGCGATCATCATAGAAAACGTCAGCGCTCCCACGATGAGTATCTTTTTTCTCCCTCTGGTCGCGTTCTCCGGAAAAATAAAAATCCGAAGAAGTGCATAAGTTCCAAATATGAGCCATGTGAAAACAGCCATTTGAAGATAGCCTGCCACGAGCGATTGGCCGATCACAATGGCCATTCCTAAAAGGAAACGCTTTTTTTGTTTTTCTAAGTATCGTTCTAATAAATAGAGTACAACTGGAAACCAGCAAATTGTTTTGAGTGACGTCATGTTGTAATAAGCCCCACCATAGGCTGAACCGAACACGAAGACCACCGTTGCAACGAATGAAGCGATCGCCACAAGCTTCATTTGTCGAGCATAGGCGTAAGTTCCACATCCTGCAATGAACCAGTGAAAAAGATTCATGTACGAATAAGCCATGTGGAATGGAAGCAGTCCGTAGAAGATCAGGTTTGGAATATAGAAAGCGCCGATCTGGCTTTCAGCCACAAGCGGAAATCCGCACTGGATGAGAGAAGTCCAGAACGGTAACTTGAAAGCTTTGAGGGATTGAGCAAGTTGAAAAGCCCAAGGATAATGCTGCTCAAGAGAATCGCCAATTAGCGGTGCTGCTTTGACCAAAAAAAGGTCTGGGAAAAAAAAGGCTAGCAGTCCAAGTAAGGTCAGAAGTGCTAAAACATCATTTCTTTTGGACGCCATCAAACTGTTATACTGCTCCCCGTTTAATTAAGGTCCAAAAAGTGTAGAATTGAGCTCCTTGGTATCCATCAATCAATATGAGTAATTCCTGGTGCGCTTGTGATTCTCTTTTTGAAAAGCTTAAGGAGTATTATAATATCACCTAAAGACATTACCTATCAAAATATGAAATTTGTACAGGTTATCCTCTTGACACAGGCTAATATATCTACTAATTTATCGACTTATGACAGAAGTAAAAGATATTAGTTTTATCATCCCAGTATATAATGAAGAGCTAAATATTACGCGTGTCCTTGCCAACCTTTATACTGTTCTTTCACAACACACCGAATGGCACTCTGAAATCATCGTGGTTGAAGATGGAAGTACAGATCGTACACGAGAAGTCATCAAAGCCTACCTGAAAGAATTGCCAGATTCTCAACTCATCTTACATGAAAGAAACCTAGGCTATACAAAATCATTAAAGGACGGGATCGCAAAAGCAAACGGCCATTTTCTGATGTACATTGGTGCCGATGAGGAATTTGATTGTTCCGAACTACCCCTGTTTGTTGAACCACTTCTTTTAAATCAAGCAGATGTAGTGCTTGGCATCCGATGGCAACGCAATGCTTATCAGTTATTTCGATTTTTTTTATCGGTGATTTATATCTTTCTCTTGAACTATCTCTTTAAACTCCGGGTCAACGATTACAATTGGTCTCAGGCATGGTCTAAAGAGCTGCTCCAGAACATTCACCTTCGCTCAAATTCGCTTTTTATTCTACCTGAAATAATCATCAAAGCGCACGATCTAAACTACCGCATTAAAGAAGTTCCCTCGAATCACCGAGGTCGTCAATATGGTAAATCCTCGGTCAACTTAAAAATCATGGGTTATGCTCTTTTTGAGGCAATTTGCTTTTGGCGACATCGCAAATCAAGTCATTATTCTGCAGGTGAGCAATCTCGAACTTCTAAAATATCGACACTTAAATTCAACGCTTAAAATTAGTTTAACCGTCCCTCTTAAACTCATAAAAATCAACGACCTGCCCCAAACTATTTCGACTAATTAGATCATGCCAAATGAACGGCGCCGCTGTTACGGCATATGGATCATAATCTAGTTCCTGCTTCCCATCTCGAAATGGTGTCACCCGGTGGATGAAGACAGCATTCTGTTTAAGGTTATCAAAAAAATCTATTTGTCTTGGCTTCTCAAAAGGACTGACAACAACATAATCAATTCGCGCATCTATTAACCGATTTACATTATATGGCAAACGCGGCGTTGAAAATAAGAATGCATTTGTGATTTTAATTTCATCGCTAAGAAAAAAAAGCTCGGCTTGAAAATCTTCTTTTTTCAATGCTTGCTCTTTAAGTACTTTAAGTCTTAATTGCTGTGTTTTTAAATGGTTATTTTTTTCACCAATCTCACGTTCTTTCTGTGTGATTTGCGTAAGATCCATCGAAAAACGCGGTGTGAAAAATTGAGGCCCAAGCGCCACTTTTGAATGATTGTCTAAATTTACCTTAGCCCATGAAAGAGCTACTGTCCGTGCATCAGGTTTTAAAAACAGCCAATCAGTAACGCATGCCTTGGCGATGGATGGTGTTAAAATGCAAATAATTAAGACCCCAAAGCTTACGCGATTTAATTTCCACCGTTCTTTAATGTTTAACAAAAAATCGCTGGCAAAAAATAGCATGAAAGGAACTATCGGCAATACATATCGAGCATATTGCTGACTTTTAACACACAAGATTAAATAGTAACAAATGCAAAATATGCTCAACACTACTTTTTTGGTATTAAGTGACACACCGCACATGATCATGCCAAGAATACCCGCAATAACTGCTGGAAGACCAATGCCTCCAATTAATGAGTAAAAAAAGTGATGTCCCCATCCCAAAAAATGCTCGGCCTGGCCTTGCTCCAAGATCTGATGGTAAAAGAAATGAAAATCAATAAGGCTGAATGAATTCAATGCCGCAAACGTAAGGCAGGAAACGAATGCGGATAAAATAATTTTTACGTCCGTGACAGCTGAAATAAAGTTGCGGTGCCGAAAATAATGAGCCGCGAACACAGGTGCGACAAGAAAAACACCATTATATTTTACAGCTACTGCCAACCCGACCCAGAACCCCACTAGAACATATGCTTTTTTTGAACCTCCATCTAACAAGTCTAAAATTGAGGACAACGCAATCGTTAAGATTAAAAGCAATGGCATGTCTACATATGCGTAATGTGAATCTTGGATGTGAATAAAACAAGTTGCTAGGAAAGTTGCGGTGAGAAGCGCTCGTTCATAAGAAAAATGTTTCTTTGTTAAACAAAAAAGAAAATAAACCGTTGCTGTCCCCGTGAGGACACCCAAAAAAAACCTCGCAATCAAATAAAAGGAGGCGGGATTAGTAATAAAATGAGCTGCAAAGTTAAAGGGATTTGAAAATAAACCAATAGCAGCACCAAGAAGAAAATAAATACCGTACAGTATAAAAAGAATATAACTAACTAAGGGAGGAATCTTAAAAAAATGAGGGTTAAAATCACCCGCCCCATAGGCCATCGCATGATTGATTAGAATCGGCTCATCAGCATGATATAAATGAGGCAAGCCAAAAGAAACTCCTATAACTCGAAACAAAAAACCCGCAATAAGAATCCAAAAAATTAACCATCTCTCTTTTTTATTTTTTTGTTCCATTCCTTAATATTTTTCTCCTAGATGAATCAAAGGAATTCGCATAAGATCAATGAACATGCTAACAGAGTCATTTAGAATTCGAACCTTGCTTTCCGGTGAATTTTTCCAACAGACACCCACCTCTTTAACGCGAAACTTAAATTTTTTAGCCAGATAAAGAAGCTCGGCGTCAAAACAAAATCCATTAATCTTTTGCCTTTGGAACAAGACACAAGCCGCACTTTGCGTAAATGCCTTAAATCCACATTGTGAGTCAGAAATATTCTGAAATACGAATAAACGAGCTAACAGGTTAAATGTTTTCCCCATAAGTTCGCGCAGGCAATTCTGACGAACCACGATATCGGAGGCTACCACTGACCGCGATCCGACCGCAACGTCATAACCAGCACTTAAAGCCGCTTCCAACTTGACTATTTCTTCAATCGGTGTCGAAAGATCAGAATCAGTAAATAATACCGCCGCCCCCGTAGCTTCCAAAACGCCTCGGCGAACAGAGAATCCCTTGCCGCGATTCACAGAATTTTGAATAATTTTGTGTGGAACCGTTTTCAATTTTTCTTGCACAATACGAATCGTCCCATCTCGACTACCGTCATCAACAACAATAATTTCATAGCTTTTTTTTACGTCTTGCATGTATGAAGTAATGCTTTCAATAGTCGAACCTATTCGACGTTCCTCGTTATAAGCTGGAATCACAATTGAAAGACTAATATTTTTCGCACTCATTCCATCTGTCTCCAATAAGGCACACCATTCATCCAAAATATATTTGAGTTAAAGTTTAATGACCACAAGCCATCTAAATTCTTCTTTTAGCTTAGATGTTATCGATTTCGCTTGACTGAGGCAAGAATTCTTTCAAAACGATTGAGGTGGTTGGCTGCGAAGGTTAAATATTATTCTTGGATGTAGGATATGTCTAAATTTTTTAATGCAGTCTCGGCTTTTGCTAGCTCCTTCCCCAAATATGCGATGTGATCCTTGCGTGTGAACCATTCGACACTAGCTCTGCGCTCCGAATCAAAAATTAGGGACCACAGGTCACGCGCTGCGTGCCCCCGAAACTCTTTCTCTATTTCATGATTTTGGTTACACAGCGCCACGCCAATTAATTGTTCCACCGGAAACACTTTAATCAAAACGTAGTAACCGGACGGATCTAATTTAAAATCTTTAATCGGATCCGTTCTTTTGGCGTTTATACACTCGAAGTTTGACGCAAAAGTTTGTTTTTGAATCCACGCAGGCGATTTCACGAATTTAATCTACAACTAAGTTGCAATATATTTCCACTCAATTAAATCTCCGGGCTTTAATTTTGTTCGATATGGAGAAACCTTCCTGCCATCCCCATTAATAAAACATTTCCACCACAGCTTTTTGATTGGATTCGTTTTGATACCATTAACACCAAGAACTTCCCTTGTGCTGCAACAAGTCTTTCCTGAAAGTACTGGAAACGCTTGACTCAGCACGTCTTTTGCTGTGCTGCCTTGCTCTACCATGAGTCGTTTTTGATATTGCAAGCGTGACGATTGACCAAAATCTACCCTCAGGTCAATTTCAAATATTTTTCGGTGGTTCATTTCAATCGATTGTTAAAACTCCCATTTAACACCGAGCAGATATTCTCGAGGTGCACCCGGAGTCACAAATAAGTACCGACTGGCAGGGACCACTGTATCTTGAAATATTTGAGCGGCTACGGCTCGTGAATAATAATGTTCGTCAAACAAGTTATTAATTTTAAAGTATATTTGCTTTCCTTTCCATGAAAATGAAATCATCCCATTCCAAACGCTGTACCGTTTAATGTAGTGACCACCGGCATCTAAATTGGCTTGTTCCATGGACTCATAGTTTGATAAATGCTGCTTCCCAACAAATGTCCCTGCAATCGACAGCAAAAAACCATTGTAGGGTTCACCTAATCGATAAAGTGGTTTTAAAATCGCACCTAATGTAAAACGATTTTGCGGAACCTGCCCCAAGCTGCGGCCGCGAACAGGCCCGCCACTCAAAACAGGCCCCTCTTCCCGCACATAAGCTTTTGTCCAGGCAAAAGATCCGTAGGTGTTGAGTTCTGAGATTGGATTCACATCAAAACGTGTTTCAATTCCAGTTCTTCTGCTCTCTCCTAAGTTAACATTTTGTCCAAATGGCGCAAGATTTGTAACTGATGAAAAATCAAGCGCAATCTCATCCTTCACGTTGATGAGAAAATAACTAAATTTTGCTTGGGCAATATCCTGATATCGTAACCGTGACCCAACCTCATAGCTATTTGATTTTTCAGGTTTGAGGCCAGTCGAAAGAGTCCCTGAGAAAGGAGCGATTTCACTAATTGAGGGAACTCGAAAACCCTGCGAGTAATTAAAAAAAAGATCTGTGTAATCGGTTGGCTTTAATGTGATGCCACTAGAAGCGCTAGAATCATTCCAATAATTTGTCAAACTGCCTGAAGTTGAAAGATTGTCGTGTACAAGCAATCGGTACAAATCATGCCTCATTCCAGCATAGACAATCACTTTATCAAAAAAACTGACTGTCTCCCGCCAAAAAAGCGCCCCATAATCAGGCCGGGAGTTTCTGTCAGTTTCACGTGGGACATTTGCAACGACGGTGCCGCGAAACGCGTCCTGTTGAATGCTGTATTCTGACTCATCTTGAAACTCCATTCCAATGCTCGTATTATTTCCAAGCCAACTCCACTGATCCTCATAACCAAGTTGCCAAATCAAATTTGTCGCTTTTGATTTTGTGGTGACCAAATCAGTGTCTGGATTAAATCCTTCTGGGAAATCGGCAAATTGAATCCCGGTTGTAAAAAAATGAATTAAATTGAATCTCCAATTTGCTAAAAGTGAGACAGTGATTTTATTATCCCAAAACTTTTTGTCAGCGCCAACTTGAACCAATGTATTTTTAAAATCGTGACCGTCTAGCGGCTTTAAAGTTTGTTCTGGGTTCTGATTGAATTGGGCAAGAGTGATGTGTCCAGGATTTGAAAGAGCTTCGTCAATATGAATGACGCTTGCATGAGCTCCGCCTGAATCTTCAGGAAGTTCATACCCCAATTTAATGTCAAAATTGGTAATTCGCCATTCTCCGTTGTCACGAAACCCATCGTTTAAATCTCTTCCTCCGTTAAAATAATAGGTGAATCTACCTCCGAGCGGGCTCCACTGGTCAGGAATACTGCCGTCAACGCCCTGATAAAATTTGATTCCAAGAAAACTTGACAGTTCAGCTCCGCCAAAAAGATGAATCAATTTTGGGGTAGGTTTTCTTGTGGTAATGTTGACGACCCCTCCAAAAGCCCCGCTTCCATAAATCGGTGAAGCAGAACCTCTGTCAATTTGAATTGACTCTACATCATTCATCGGAACAAGTGAATAATATATGGCATCACCATCTGCCTCATTCAGACGAATTCCATCCATCAGAACAATAACAGAGCTGCTTTCAGAAAAACCTCTCAAACCGATTTCAGTATTGACGCCGTTGCCAACTGCATTGTCATAAAAAATTCCACCTTCAATATCCTGAATGGTGTCTGAAATAGTTCTCGTTTGTGCGGCCTCAACTTGTTCCTTGCCTTTGTAAGTTGCATTGGCGGAAAGGTAGGAAATGTTGGATGGAACATTACTCAAATGCGTTTTGAAACTTGGAAGCCGAGAGGCAATGACGGTAACCGGATCAAGCTGAATGCTCCTTCCTTCATCTTGATTTTGCTTAAGGGTCTCCGTAGTTGACCCCAGGAAAAAATCCTTTAATTTCTGAATGATTGTGGTATTTGATTTTTTTGGATTGGCAACATCTGATGCAGATTGAAGCGGATTTGGAGAAAAAACAATTGAAATAACTAAAACTAAAATAAAAACTTTGTTATTGAAGACACCATACCTTTTCACATTTCCTCCCTTTACCCGCGTAAAGTGGGTTGCTCTACCTAAACAAGGCATTCTGACTTGCATCACAATCAAAACTTGATGATGCTTACAGTTGCGGGGCAGCAGCGGCTTTACACCGCTTTTCCCTTAGTCTAGGTAAAATGTTTATTTGATAAACCGTTCAAAACAAAATTGAAGAGCCGTAACGTACTACTGCGTCACTCAATTGTCAAACAATTTATGTTCGCTCAATTTAAAAAAATCTTGTAGACGATCTTTAACGAGCAGCGCATTTGCCATTCCCGAAACCTTGATTTTTCCCTCCTCAACAAAGCTTGCTGTTTTAACAAAATCTTTTGCGAGTTCAAGCTGATGCGAAACAATCACAATCGCCATATTCATTTCCCTGTTCAAGCGTGCAAGGGTACAGAACAAATCAAGTTGCTGACGCATGTCGAGAAATACAGCTGGCTCATCAAGCAAAAGTAGTTTTGGTTTTTGACAAAGCGCACGCGCAATTTCTACTTTTCGACGTTCTCCCCCGCTCAATTCAAAGATTGAACGTTTCGCAAACTGAAGTGTCCCGGTAATTTCCATTGCCCAAATCGCAGTTTCTAGATCTTCCTTCTGGTCCCAAAAATAATTGGTTGAATGTGGAAAACGCCCCATCAGCACTAATTCTTCAACTGTAAATGGAAATATATAATCACTATTTTGTTCCAAATAAGCAATCCGTTTTGCAATTTCAACCTGCGGCCAAGTTTCTAGTGACTTCCCATCAAGCTCAATTTGTCCCTTGTCAGGTTGAATTAATTTTGAGGCAAGCCTGAGTATTGTGGTTTTTCCAGCTCCATTCGGACCAAATAAAAGTTGAAAATCTCCGGAAGCCACACAAAAATAATCAATCAGGGCTTCAAACCCTTCGTATTGAAATCGCACATCGTTAAAAGTCAAAATATTCATCAAAAAATTATTTCTCTTGACGCTGCTTGAGCAAATATAAAAAAAATGGGGCGCCAAAAAATGAAGTCACCACTCCAACAGGAAGTTCTTGGGGCGACAAAATAATCCGGCTTAAACTGTCAGCAAGCACGAGCACAACACCACCAAGGATGGCACTGACTGGAAGCAGTTTCCGGTAATCCATACCAACAAGTAGCCGTGCCATGTGAGGCACAACAAGTCCGATAAATCCAATCATCCCGCCGAGCGAGACTGCGATGCCGGTTAAAGCAGCACCTAAAAAAAACACAGACTGTTTTGTCCGCTCCACAGAGATACCCAAAGTGTGTGCAGTTGATTCGCCCAACGCAAGAACATTTAATTTCTTTGCACTTTGAAACACAATGCCGCTCAAAAAAATAATGGCAATGAATGCAAAAAATAATTGTTTTGGTGTTGCAAAACTAAAATTGCCAAGCAGCCAAGTCAGCACAGTCACCAATTCTTCAGACCGAAAAAGTGACTGAAAAAAAACAATAGTTGACACAAAGAGTGAATTGAGCACAACACCAGCAAGCAGTAGGGTGTAAAGCGACAGAGCTCCTTTTTTAAGCGAAAATTGGTACACAATTAAAACTGTAGCTGCTGAACCAAGCAAGGAACATGCAGAAACAGTAAGTGCCCCTGAGCTTGAAAATACAAAACCGCTGCCAATCACAACTCCGAGCGCGCCTCCTGCAGAAATACCCAAAAAATGGGGGTCAGCGAGTGGATTTCGAAGCAAAGCTTGAAAACAAGCGCCTGCAATTGAAAGCGCAAAACCAACCAAGAATGCAAGCGCGGTCCGTGGGAGCCGTATGTGTAAAAGGATGAATTTTCCCTCTGGTGATGACCAATGCAATTTCGTTGGTCCACATAAAAGACTAACTGCGATGCTTAAAAAAAACATCGCTCCAAGAAAGATTAAAATTGGCAGGATGCGTTTAGCAGATAACTCGCTCATAAAACTCAGTAGCTTGGGGAGGCATCGCACTCAAAATTTGCTCCATCGTAGTCATGAATTGAATGGTTCTTGGACCAGGAATCGAATAAAAATCCCCTTTTAGAACATAGATTTCACTCGTTTTGACTGCCCGAAGAAGCGGATATTGATTCCAAAAGTTGCATACTTTATTTTTTTGTTCTTCAAAATTCTTGTCAGCGCCATAACTGCTTGCGTCAATAATGACATCGGGATTTTGATCAAATAAAATCTCAATATTGAGTTGCGGATATCGAGCGCGGGCATGCTTCACAATATTTTGACCACCTGCAAGCGTAATCACATCGTCTTCAAATGTACCATTTGCAGGCAGGATGAGTGGGTTCTTCCAAGTAATAAATGCCACTTTCTTTGGTTCGCCTGACACATCAAACTGCTGTATATGCTCTGCAATTTTTTTTATCTCGTCTGCAAGCTTGAATGCCACCTGTTCTCTGCCAATTTGCTTACCAATGGTTACGATGCCTGTTTTGAGATCATCTAATCGATAAAGTGGCACAACAAGCGCATCGATTCTAAGCTGCTTCAGCTTTTCATGTGTCAACTTTGCTTCCCGATTTGGTGTCATAATCACCAAATCAGGCTTAAGTAAAATAATTGATTCGATGTTGTGATTTGTAAACCCACCCACCTTTGGTTTGGTTTTTGCTTCCTCTGGATAATTACAATAAGTGGTTACGCCTGCAATTTCATCACCCGACCCGAATGCATACAAAATCTCAGTAATCGATGGAGCAAGAGAAATAATTCGTTTGTATGACTCTGCCTTTGCAGGAGCACAATCAAATATGCTCAAAAAAATGAGCATGCAAAACAGAATTAATGAGATTTTTTTAATTATTCTTTGCATGTCTGAATTTTTTTACTTAAATTTTTCTACAACAGCTTCATAAATCTGACCGACACGTGACGCCATTTGAGGGATTGAAAACTCTTTTTTGACCATCTTGCTGCCATTTTGCGCAACGCTTTCCCGTAAGCGCTCATCACTCAAAAGCTCTTGAATTGCCATTGCAAGCCCATCTACATCACGAGGTTCGACAAGTAACCCGTTTACGCGATTCGTAATGAGTTCATTGAGCGACCAAATGTTTGTGACAATAACAGGTTTTGAAACTGCCATTGCTTCAATAATTGAAAGCCCAAAACCTTCGCGCCAAATTGCGGGCAATATAAAGACATCAATTACGACAAGTGCGTAAGTTACATCTTGAATGTTCCCCAAAAAAATAACCGCACTCTCTAGATTTAATTGTTTAACCAATGTACGAGCCCGTTTCATAAATGGACCCTCTCCCACAATAAGAATTTTCAGACTTGGAAAAGATTCAAGGACTAACTTTTGAGCTGCTCTTAAAAAATACTCATGCCCCTTGTCCTCAACAATTCTTGCCACGATTCCCAAAACCTTACAATCAGGCGAAAGACCAAGCTCGGCTCGAATTTTATTTCTATTTTTTTGATTAAATCGCTCTGAAAGTTCGTCAATATCAATCGCATTAAATATGGTGGTGACTTTTTTGGGATTCACCTTAAAATCCCGGATGAGAGAATCTGCCACTGGATTACTAATTGCAATCACCCGGTCGCCCCAAGCCGGCATGAGGCGTCTACCAAAGCGCGTTTTATAAAATCCATGGCACGTTGTAATGTATGGAATGCCCGTTAATCGTTTGACCCACCACGCAAGGACCTGTGTCACTCGAGTATGAGCATGAATCAAATCAATTTTTTCTTTTCGAATTACGTGAATCAGTGGTGCAATAGACAAATAAACTTTTGGGCTTAGCTCACTTTTGGTTTTAATATTGAGCCGGATTGATTTCACTCCATTTTCTTCCAAATAGGGCTCCTGGGTTCCGCCACTTGAACCAACATAAAATTGGTAATCCATTTTTTTCATTTCATGCGTCACTAATTTGATGTATGAGGTGATTCCGCCAATATTGAGATGTGTGGTTAAATGAAGAACGCGTTTCATTTACTCAAACTTGCTCCCAATTTTGAGACGCTCACCTTGCGCAAAGTCATACCCAAATACAGGTTTTCGGCCTTCACGTTGAACTTCGAGCAGATCAAGCGCGCCGTCTTTCGTTTGGACAGAAATTCCGCGTTGTAAATCAGATGAAATGATGCTTCCGTGACTAGTTTTAATACTTTGATTTGTAGATATTTGAGCTTTTAATATTTTAATGCGAACCCCATTAAAGAAAGTAAAAGCGGATGGCCACGGAGTGCATGCGCTAACTTTCCGGTGTATTTGAGCCGCACTTTGCGTCCAATCAATTTGTCCAAAACTCTTTTCAATTTTTCGAGTGTACGTTGCATGAGTTGAATCTTGAGGCACTCTCATGGCCCTTCCGGCT